>DASUGI010000262.1:0-2216 GCA_036274115.1 Verrucomicrobiia bacterium | reverse complement strand
GCACCGCTTGCGCTGTGGTGAGGGGAATTCCTTTCTGCCGCTTCTTCCAGAAACGAATCAACAACACGGCGATGGCGCTCAGCACCACCGCCAACAAACCGTAAAGCAGCACTTGCTTGGTCATTATCCAGCTGGAGCCGGAACTTCCCGGCGTTGGCCCGAACCGGCCAAAAATGCGGCGGAGAATCTTCTCAATCCAATTTCCAACTGCGCGCAGCGCATCGCGACACATCGCGCCAACGCGTTGGAAGAATTTTGCAATGACGCCTGGTTCCCCGGCGGCGGGCTTGACCTCCCGCTCGCGCGGTGCGCGCCAGGTGTACTTGCGCTTCTGGATGACATCGTCGATGGCGCGATCCAGTTCCCGGGGTTGAATCGGTTCGCTCGACTGCGGAGCGAGATTGGAAGTCTGCGCTTTCAGTAATGGCGTAGTTGCGACGGTCAGGAAAATGACCAGACACGCCGCCAGCTTCGCGGCCCCTGGCGCAAAGGGCTTCAATGCGGCGCGCAAGTCTTCACCCGTCTGGAGGGACTCTCCTTGAAACACCCGCACCACGTAAACTGCCTTCAGGATCGGGTCCACGCAGAGGAACGTGAGCCCGAACACCGCCGTGAAGAACGTGGTGTTCAGCATCGCCTGGCCGCCACGCGTGAAGACGGATTCGATGCCGAAGAAAATTTTGAACAATTCGGGCAGCATCGCTCCCGCAATAGTTACACTCAGAAAGACAAAAAAGCTGAACAGGCCCAACACCGCAAAGATGACGTGGTTCTGGGCGGGCCACAGCATGGCCAGCCGCCACGATCGCGCCATCGTGGCGCGCAGCGTTGGCGTGTCGGCTTCCGCTTGCGTGGTTAAAGTTTGATAGAACGCGTAAAGCCAGGGGAAAGGCAGCGCTGGAACCAAAGCCAGCGGCAGAACAAAGAGTGCGGTTGGTTGGAGCGCCGTCTGCGTGAAAAGAATTCTCCCCGTGCGCGCCAGCGTCAGGGGCCTTGAGGTTTCGCCATTCAACTGCGTTCGCAGCTTCTGCGCGAAGACGGCCTGCCAGAATTTCAACCAGAGAAACAATCCCGCCAACCCGAGCGCGGCTGCCACCGCGTGTTGCGCGGCGAAGGGACTGCGGCTCATATCCGCCCAGAAGTACAAAATGCCGAGAACAAACGGCAACGCGCCGACGTAATAGGCAGCCAGAGTCGCAAGCGGCGCCGAGCGCAGGAGATGGACAGCCGCCTCGATGGTTTCGAGCGCACCCGGACCTTCGCGACGCCTGAAATTGCGATTCATCACTTGTCGATCCAACGGACCTCCCACAGCGTGCCCTCATGGAACTCCGTCGGCAACTTCAACAACCATTCCGCCATGAGATGGAAGAAAAACCACGCCAGGAGAACGCCCACGGCACATTGCCCGGTTCGCACCAGCCACGCGAACGCCGGTTTCTTGAACAACGGCACGCGGGCCAGTTTCTTCAGGCAGTTGGCGCAGATGATCCGGTCATCGTGTTCTGTGACACATTCACGGCAGAAAAACTGCCGGCACTCCGGGCAACGGGCGACCGCTTCACGAGCCGCGTGATTTAAACACCGCTGATGAATGAGATTCACCGTCATACGCATCAACCGGCGGTTGGCTCAGCGGGGACCGGCGGTGCCTGGGCCGCCAGCTGTTCGGCGCGGAAGCGCCGGAGTCTCAGCAGCCCCAGCAACCCCAACCCGACGCTGAGTGTGGTGGACACCACGGTGATCGTAATCGAGACCGGGTCTTCCATCGCCGTTGTCGTTTGGCGAGCCCCGGCAATCGAGTAGGCAATGCCTCCAATAATTTGGACCACGCTCGCTGCGAGAAAGACTCCCGGCAGGCTCTTCAACAGGCCGGGCAGGTTGGTCCCGCCTTGCTTGACCAGGGCGACAATGGCGAGCACCCAGGCGATAAGCAACCAAATCAGGCTGACAACGGTCGCGGCGGAATCACTCAACAATCCTAACAAAGTGAATGGTAAATCGGACAGTAAGACACAGAAAAAAATGAAGTGTATGTGACTTCGATAAGGGCGGGGTGGCACGGGCGCCCGCGGCGTCAAAGGATCGTACCCGGAGCTGATGGCATCGGCAGTTGTGCTCGCCGCCGAAGCAGCTTCCTGCAAACGTTGTGGAATTTCCTCCGCCGTCAGTGTTCCCTGGGCTGCCGTAATCAATGCGCGCAACACATCAAGCGC
>DASUGI010000261.1:0-9920 GCA_036274115.1 Verrucomicrobiia bacterium | reverse complement strand
CGAAACGGAAATCCTGACGCGCGCCGCGGCTCAACCCATGTTGCCGCCGGAAGGCCAGGGGTGGCGGACGCTCTTCGATGGCGAATCGCTGAAAGGCTGGCGTGTGACGGAGTTCGATCAGGGTGGAAAAGTGGAGGTGCGTAACGGGCTTTTGATTTTCACCAAAGGCGACCCGTTTGTGGGCGTCAATTACACGAACGAGCTTCCGAAAGTGAACTATGAAGTCGTGCTCGACGCCATGAGTGTGTCCGGTGGTGATTTCTTTTGTGGCCTGACGTTTCCCGTGAAGGACTCCTTTTGCAGTCTCATCGTTGGCGGCTGGGGTGGTTCGGTCGTGGGATTGTCGAGTCTCGACGGCGCGGATGCTTCGGAGAACGAGACGACCCAGTTTGTCACGTTTGAGACGGGCCGCTGGTATCGCCTCCGGTTGCGCGTGACCGAACACAAAATCGAGGCCTGGATTGAGCAAAAGAAGGTTGTGGATGTAGTCATCACCGGGCGCAAGGTGTCACTGCGCATTGGTGAAATTCTGATGTCGAAACCGTTTGGGATTGCGTCCTACAGCACGAGCGCGGTATATCGTGGGATCAAGATCCGTGACGTCAGCGAGCCGGCCAGCAAAGAAACTCCATAGAAAACGCCGGTCTGCAGCCGCGACGTGAGGAGGCGGAATTTGGGGAAAGCGCGTCCCGTTACTTCATCGTTTTGATGAACTCATCCGCCCGGGCAATGGATTGGTTCATCTGCTCAATGAGGCGGTTGATTTCGTTTTGGATGTTTGTGGTTTCGCCCTTGAGCGAAGCGATAGCCTGGGCGTTGAGATTGTGCTTGAGATAAAGAACGTAATCTTTGAACTGCGTCAGCACCGGCGCCATGCTTTTCTCGGCGTTAACCAGCGCGGTGTGGAGTTCGTTGTAACGCTCCTTGGTTTCCCTGAGTTGCTGGCGGCTTGAATCGCGCAGCGCCGGGGTGCTGATTTCGTCAATCTCCTTCTCCCATTCCTTGAATAAATCCGTGGCGACGCTCTCCACGTCCCGAATGCGTTTGCGGACCGACTCGGCGCTGGAAACGCAATCGTCGTATTCGTCCTTCAATGAGTTGTACGCGCGTTCCAGTTCGCCCCCTTCGAACTTCGTAATTTCCTTCAGCCGGGTGAGGGCGTCCTTGAATTGCGTTTGGGCTTCCTGCTGATCATCGCGCGCCTCGGCCACGCGCTTCTTGAGCAGGTCGCGTTTGTAAACACCGAACTTCTCATAGGTCGAGTAATAGAGACTGCTGCAACCTGCAAGCATCACCAGAAGGAACGTGAGGCCCAGGGCGGTGGGGAGAAAGAGTCGCCTGTTCATGGCTTGCCTGTAACAGACTTTGCCCTCGGGTGCAACCGCGACGTATCCCCGTGGTGCGACAAGGTGAGGGCCGTATTCCGGGATGTAGCGCGATAGGAGCGCGGACAGCCATGTCCGCCCGTTTCTTTTCCAGTTTTCAACGTTCCTTTCACCTTCGAATTCACGCGGACAAGGCTGTCCGCGCTCCTGTGGCGTATCCCCGATTTATCCCCGCTTGTCATCATTATCTTCACTTGACGGAATCGGCCCGACTCGGGACGATGCACGCATGAAAGACAACCAGAATATCGGCACGTCACGCCGCGAATTTTTGAATCAAACCGGGAAGATTATTGCTACCTCGGCCCTCGCCGGCATGGTCCTGCCGCACGTCCACGCCGCGGGCAACGACACGATTCAGGTCGCGCTGGTCGGTTGCGGTGGTCGTGGCACCGACGCCGCCGGCAATGCCTTGTCAGTCAAAGGCGGCGGCACGAAGCTGGTCGCTATGGCAGATGTTTTCCAAGAGCGGTTGAGTTCCAAATACGCCGCCATCCAACGTCAGTTCGGCGACAAGGTGGACGTGTCTTCGGACCGGAGATTTCTCGGTTTCGATGCTTACAAGAAGGCCATGGATTGTCTCAAGCCTGGCGACATCGTGATTCTCACCACGCCGCCGGCCTTCCGGTGGGTCCATTTCACCTACGCGATTGAAAAGGGCTTGAACGTTTTCATGGAAAAGCCCGTGACGGTGGACGGCCCGGGCAGCCGCCGAATGTTGAAGCTGGCCGAAGCGGCCAGTGCCAAGAACCTCAAGGTTGGCGTCGGCTTGAACTCGCGCCATGCGCGTCATCTCCAGCAACTGGCCGAGCGCGTTCATAATGGAGAAATTGGCGACATCATTCTGGCGCGCGGTTATCGCATGCACGGTCCGGCTGCCTACTTCAATTCAACGCCCAAGCCGGAGGGTATCTCGGATTTGATGTATCAGATTCAGCGCTTCCACAGTTTCATTTGGGCCAGTGGCGGCAACTACAGTGACTTTTACATTCACATCATCGATCACTTGAGCTGGATGAAAAATTCCTGGCCGGTAAAAGCCCAGGCCCTTGGCGGCAAACATTATCGCCAGAATCCCGAGGGCATCCCGTTCATCGATCAGAATTTCGACACTTATTCGGTCGAATACACCTTCGGTGATGGAACGAAGTTCTACTTTGACGGACGGTGCATGACCGGATGCTACGACAACTTCTCAAGTTACATTCATGGGACCAAAGGCAGCGCCACTGTGTCCAAAGCCAATGATTGCGGTGGGCCTTCGGCCATCTTCAAGGGACAATCGCCCAAGAGCGCAGATCGGACTTGGATTTCGCAGACGCCGCCGGGTGAGGAAAACTGGTACCAGAATGAGTGGAACGATTTAATGGATGCGATTCGTAACAATCAACCCTACAACGAGGTTGAGCGTGGAGTGATTGTCAGCACCGTCACGTCCATGGGCCGCATGGCCGCACACACCGGCCGGGAAATCACCTACGATGAGATGCTCAATTGCGAGTTTGAGATGGCGCCGGGCATCGACAAGCTCAACTATGACTCGCCCGCGCCGGTGCAGCCTAACAAGGATGGACGTTATCCCGTGCCGCAACCGGGTATCATTACGAATCGCGAGTACTGATCCGTAGCCGCCGCGTAAGGAGGCGGTGCTCGTGAACGCAGGTGGTTACTCGGAAAAGACTGCGCGTGCGCGACTGGTGGCGTTTGGTCTTACCGTAGTTTTGGTGCTCGGAGCATCGCACGCTACCTTGGCTCGTGAGGCCGAGGTGGTGCATTACTGGGTTGTTCGTGTCGACGGGGAGCGAATTGGTATTGCGCAGTTTGATTCGGACACGGTCTTCTTTCTGGGTTCTGCAACCTTAGTCGTTCCGATACCGCTTTACTTACTGATTTGTATCGGTGGAGCTGCCGTTGCAGGGCTGTACTTTTTCTGGCACAGAATAGGGCGTGGGCGTCGTGAACTGTCTTTGAATGGATGAGCTATTTGCGCTTGGTGAAAACAGGCGTAGCTTTCCTCCGTGGAAGTTTCCGAGACCGTCCAATGCCCGTTCTGCGGACAACGCTTTGAAGTTGTGGTGGACACCAGCCAGGGCAGCAGCCGCTTCACGACCGATTGTGAGGTGTGTTGCCGACCGATGGAAATCGTGGCGGAGTGTGAGCCGGGAGAAATTCTGAGCTTGGACGTGCAGGCTGGCTGAGGCATTCTGCGCGCGCATGAATGTCAAGGTTCTGTGGGTTTACATTTTCCTGTTGCTGATCGGCGGGCTGATCGGCTTCTTCAAGGGCAAGAGCCGCGTTTCGCTGTTCATGTCGGTTTCGTTCGCCGTAATCCTGGTTCTGTGCGCCCTGAACATTATCTTCAAGCCGTACGTCGCGGACATCGTCATGGCAATCCTGCTGGTGGTTTTCACGATGCGCCTTGCCAAGACCAAGAAATTCATGCCTGCCGGGTTGATGCTGGTGGTCACGATTCTCGCGCTGGCCATCCGTAATCTCAGGCTGGCGTAGGACAGGCGTCGCGCCTGTCTCAAACCGAAGAAATCTCCCGATTCAGCAGAACGATTGAGGGCAGAACAATTCAAAACCATCATTCTGCCCAGCATCATTCTGCCATTCGAAGACGCCACCGCAGCGCGGCTCCATCCGGCCAAAACCGCTCAAGCGGGTTCTGAATTTTAGAGACAGGCGCGACGCCCGTCCTACGGGACCACCTGAATCCGGTAGAAGCGTTGTGAACTGCCGAGTGGGTCAGTGAAACCGGCGTTGTTGTCGAGCGCGGTCACATCCGGAGTCAGGTCAATCCAGACCGGGTCGTCCAGGTTGCTCTTGAACTGCACACGATACTTCGTGCCGGGGATTGCGCTCCAGTCGAGAACAAAATCAGAACCCACGACCGCGGTGTTTTGAATTGTGGGCCGGGCCAATACGGTGACGGAGAACGTTTCAGTATCATTGAGCGGCGGAACACCATTGTCAGTGACCCGTGCGGTGATGCTGTTGGTAGTGGCGGTGTCGGCATCACTTGTTTGCCAGGTGAAAATGCCACTGCTGCCGCCGACACTTGCCGTTGGGGGTGCGCCTGCATCTAAACTGAAACTCAAATTGTTTGCTGGCAGATCAGGATCAGTTGCTGCATTGGTAAACGTCACCAATGTCCCGGCGTGAACGACGCGATTCGTGATGGCTGCCAGGCTTGGCGCAAGGTTCACTTCATTGACCGTGACCTGAAACGTCTTCGCATCGCTGAGCGGCGGCAGGTTGTTGTCTGTCACGCGCACGGTGATGTTGTAAACGCCCGGCCCTTGCACCTCGGTCGGCGTCCAGGTGAACACGCCGTTCGTCGCATTGATCGTCGCGCCCGCGGGGGCATTGCTCAAACTGTAAGTCAGCACCTTCGGAGCGGAGACGACGAAGTTATCCAGATACACATCGTAAGGACCGCTGCCCGCCGCGGGAACGAACGCGAGGTGTTCGAGCACACCCAGCCCGGTGGCGGTGGACAACACGCCGTTGCCGCCCACGAAATTGCGGATGGGCTCGTTCGGAAGATCAAATTCCAGCGTGGTCCAGTTGCTCGGGGAAACAGTGCGGGTCACTTGCGGTTGGCCGCTGACCACGTTCGTCACTCCGGCAAACTCGATGATTGCCGGGGTTGTTCCCCCATTTGAACCGATGGCCGTGCCGGCGGGGTTTCCGGTTTCGCGAATGCCGATCGCCACCCCGATCGCCTTGTCACTATGAATGTCGAACTTCAACTTCCGGGTCAGATCAATGACGGGGTTGGGGAGGTTTGCCGTACCTGAAGTTGTCAGGCGCAACCACAGATTCGCGGTGTTGGTCCAACTCCAGTTGGCCCGCAATACCCGCGCGCTGTCGTTGCCACTCGGGAACGTGCCGGTCACGGAGGTGAGATTCGGAGAAGCGTCGAGAAGGGGGCTGGTCGAGCCAGAAAAGGTTGGTTGGCGGAACAGGACAGATCCATTGGCCGTGCCGCTGGCAAACCCTTCAAAGTCCGTTAACAGCGTTTCCGCCAGAGGCGCTGACACTGCGCTGTTGGTGAAGGTGAGGAGCGTGCCTTCGTTGATGGCAACATTGGGAATAGTCGCAAGGACCGGCGGAACGGTCGTGGGCTCAGTCGTGCGCTCCAGCCAGTTTTCCGGAGACCAGCCCATCGTGGAGCTTCCGTCGAACCATTGCACGCGCCACCAGGTATAACCCACGCCGTCGCTCGTGACGCGCACCGGACCGCCGATGATGATGCCAGTCGAGCCGCTGGTCTTGGTGGTGACCTGCGGACAGTTCGTTCCGCTGCTGATGCTGCCGTCGGCGCATTGGCGCACCGTCAGGCTCGAAGTGCCGAGCACTTGCACGTAGTCGTTGATTTGCAGCGGTGCGCCCTGGACGAGTTCGAGGTTGGGATAATAGTGCTCGCATAGCCAGGTCCAGTTTTGAATCGGCAATCCATTCGTTGTGGCATCACTCGTCACGCGTCCCGCCATCCGGCGTCCGCTGGCCCAACGCGCCGTGCCCCACTGACACATGCCGCGTCCGTGACCAAAGCGCTCTTCGCCCGTGCAAACCGGATCGGCAATACAACCACCAGTCGGCTGCGTGAATCCATCGCCACACGCGAAACCCAGCGAGTTGTTCTCTGCGGAATACTCCGTAATCTTGAAGCCAATCCGCGCCGCGCCCGGTTGATTCATCACGTAATTGGCCGTGGCATTCACGGCGGCAGTTGTTCGGCTGTCACTTGCCGTATGGATGTAAGCCTGACACGAAGTCGTGCCGCAAATGTCGTAGAACGTGCTGGAAGGATTGTTGACGAAACCGATGGCGTAAGTGCGAATCGCCACCGCGCCGGCCAGCAGCGAGTTTGTTCCGCTGTTCCCCGGGCCAGTGCTGCCCCACGATGCAATCCATTCCGAAGGCAGTGACCGCTGGCAATACGTCTGGAGCGAAATGTAATCAATCGTCACGCCGTCCTGTCGCAACACGCGAATGTTGGTGGGGATGCGAATTGCCGGTGGCGTGAAAGCATTCTGGATTATCGGACCGTCGCCGCCTTCAACTTCACTGTTTCCCGTTGGCGTGGTTGATGGCGTGTCGGTCGTTCCAGATTTTGCGCCTTCACCTTTCACGTGAAGCGGATAGTGACTGCGACGGCGCAGTTGCCGTTCGTCCACGACGTTCCTGCCGTCGCCCGGTTGCAAGCGGATGCGATAAACCCGATCGCCTTCGGACCAGAGTTCGAGATAACGATATTCCTCGGTGCGAAAACCGGCTTGCGAGAAGCTCAGGCTTGCCGGTGATTGGGTGGCCTCGGCCAGTGTTTGAACCGGAACATAAATTTGAAAGTAACCGCGCTCGTCAGTCCGCGTTTCTCGTTCGCTGGGTTCCGTTCGCACCACCGCGTTCGCCAATGGCTGGCCCGAGTCGTCATCCACCACGTAGCCGACGAAGACCGTTTCTTCCACGCGATGCAGCTTGCTCACGTAATCCGGTTGAATCTCGCGCGGCGGCACGAGCGGATCGAGTTGGAAGACGATGGTGTAAGGATTGTTCGGCGACATCTCGAACGCTCCGGACATCCGCAAATAGCCCGGCGCATCCACGGTGACCATGTGGCTTCCTTGCTCCAACGACATCACCGCGTCCCCGCCCGCGTGGAAGCTGGCAGAGTTCAATCGCTGTGCGCCTTTATTTCCGGCTCTGGATTTCGCTTCAATGGTGGTGGGTTGGACGGCGTAACCCGTCGCGCTGTCCACCAGGCGGATGCGCACGGAACTTTTCTCCGCACTGAATGCGACAGACAACGAAAACAGGAAGCCGGTCAGAACGGCCAACACGCGGAGGGCAGGGGACGAGTACATCTTTATGGTCCAATATTCTGCGCTGACAATACCTTCCCGTTTCACGCGTGTCCACGATGGGGAGAGGTTTGCCCCTCGCAAGGCATAACATATTCGTGTGACTTGGCCGTGAGGCGTCACGTAGGAGCGCGGACAGCCTTGTCCGCGAGAATTCGAAAGTAAACGCAACGCTAATATTGGAAGTGAAACCGCGGACATGGCTGTCCGCGCTCCTGCCCCGGCGACTTCAACCCGCCTGGTAGAATTGACGCCCTGCCGAATGGAATTCGGCGATACAGCAGATTTGGAAATCTGCGCTACCACGGATATCGCCCCTCGCTCTCAGTCGCACCCGAGACGTTGCCCGGCACGCGGCACAACATTCTTGTGAATTGGCCGGGAGTGAATTCGAGCGTGCAAGCGGAAAGTGCTCGTGTTTTCATGGGTGCGTGATTTGGGGACCCTGGCTTGAGTCAATCGCGGTGGCGCTGTTTGCATTCAGTGGCTTTGTGCTTGGGCGATGGTTCTCCCGACTCCCGAAATCTTACTGGTTGCTGGGATATTTCCTGCCCTTGATCCTGGCGGTGGCGTACGGGGCGGCGATGCGGATGCCGGCATTGTCAGTTGTACCGCCGATTTCGTGGATGATGATGGGACGAAACAAATTCGCGGTTATTGGTTTCATTGCCACGATGGTGCTGAACCACTCCGCTCTCGCGCTTGCCGCAGAAGCGCAGTCGTGTTGCCGTGGGTATTCTGATGGTGGTGGTGGTTTGCCTCATGTCTGTATGGCCGTTCCTCGCACCGGCCTTCAACTACAGCCACCTGGCAGGCTTGAAGACGCGCTTCGACGCCGACGGCATTTGCTTGCAAAGCAACGACTACAACTGTGGTCCCGCTGCGGCCGTCACCGCGTTGCGTAAACTGGGTTTGCCCGCCGAAGAAGGGGAGCTTGCCATTCTCGCGCATACCAGTTCCGCCACAGGCACGCCACCGGACATACTCGCACGTGCGTTACAGGCTCATTATGCAATGGAAGGACTGGTCAGCGACTACCGCGTGTTTCGCAGTGTGGACGAACTCCGGGATGGCGGGCTGACACTGGCGGTGATCAAATATGGTTTTTGGTTGGATCACTATGTGACCGTGCTCAACGTGACCGATCAGGAAGTTGTTGTGGGCGATCCATCACATGGGCTGCGCACGTTCACGCATCAGGAATTCCAGGATAAATGGCGTTTCGAAGGAGTGGTGCTCAAGCGTCCGGAACGTCTCTGATAACGCGCTGCCAAACGAGAAATCCATTTTTCATCTGCGGCCCTTCCATTATCTTCACCGGATGAATTTGTTACCGTTCGGCTCTTTGCCACCACATCGGCCACGACATTTTTTGCCGCAACAAGTAGATTTCGGCGATTGGGCGCAGATTGAGCCGTTGTTCAGCCAACTGGAAAACCGGGTCGGCGACTGTAACTCTATTGCCGACCTCGAGCAATGGCTGGTGGACTGGTCGGAACTCAGCGCCGCGTTGGATGAGGAAGCTTCCCGACGCTACATCGCCATGTCGTGTCACACCGACAATGCCGCTGCGGAGAAGGCATACTTGCACTTCGTCGAAAACATCGAGCCGCAACTCAAGCCGCGTCAGTTTGAGTTGGAGAAACGGTTCATCGCCCATCCGCAACGCAGCCAACTGCCCTCCCCGCGTTACGACGTGTTCGTGCGGGACGTGCAAAATCACGTCGAGCTGTTCCGCGCGGAGAACGTGCCTTTGGAAACCGAGGAAGCCAAGCTTGGCCAGCAGTATCAGAAGCTGAGCGGCTCACTGACGGTGCAGTTTCGGGGTGAGGAGAAAACGCTCATCCAGATGGGCAAGTATCTCGAAGAGCCGGATCGCCCGTTGCGACAGGAAGTCTGGGAGTTGGTCGCCAAGCGCCGCTTGCAGGAGCGCGACAAGTTTGAAGACCAGTTTGATCAACTCGTGAAGTTGCGCGAGCAGATCGCGGCGAATGCGGGGTTCAAGAACTATCGCGACTACGCGTTCCGTGCGAAGGGCCGCTTCGATTACACACCGGAGGATTGTGTGCAGTTCCACGATGCGGTGGCGAGTGAAGTCATGCCAGCCCTGCGCGAATTGCAGGCGCAACGTCGCCAGCAACTTGGCCTGGAGAAATTGCGACCATGGGATTTGTCAGTGGACCCACTGAACCGCTCTGCATTAAAGCCGTTTGAAAAAGTCGAAGACATGGTGACGCGGTCGCAGCGCATCTTCGACAAACTGGATGGCGAACTGGCGGGTGGCTTTCAGCGCATGCAGGATTTGAAGCTGCTCGACCTGGCGAATCGCAAGGGCAAGGCGCCGGGCGGTTATCAATCTACGCTCAACGAGGCGCGGCTGCCGTTCATCTTCATGAACGCCGTCGGGCAGCAGCGCGATGTGGAAACGATTCTGCACGAGGCCGGGCACGCGTTCCACGCATTGGCCACGCGTGACGAAGACTTGCTGGCCTACCGCGGCGCGCCGATTGAGTTCTGCGAAGTCGCCTCGATGAGCATGGAACTGCTGGGCAATGAATTTCTCGAGGAGTTCTATTCGCCGACCGATGGCAATCGCGCCCGCCGCACGCATCTGGAGGGCATCATTGGCGTGCTGACGTGGATTGCGACGGTGGACGCGTTTCAA
>DASUGI010000260.1:0-17918 GCA_036274115.1 Verrucomicrobiia bacterium | reverse complement strand
TCTCCGACCTCCTGGTGTTTGTGGTCGTAGCGCGAAGTAATTTCCACCTGACAGATTCGGTGGGGCCGAGTGATTCGATACATCTCGGCGAGTATCCCCACTTCAATCCCCCAATCCGATGGAAAAACCAGGTCGGTGGCGATCGTCGCATAGGTCGCGAACTCACCCGACAGCGGGTAGCGGAAATCCGACATGTATTCCAGAAAGTCGAGTTTGCCCAAAACATCCCGCAGCGCCTTCACGAGCGGGAAATAAAACAGCCGGGCCACTCGACCATGCATCCGATCCGACATGCGCACATAAAAACCTTTCGCGAACTGATAGCGCAGATGCACCACTGGATAGAGCAGCCGCAGCAGAAAACCACGGTCGTAAGTGAGGATGTCAGCATCGTGGAACGCGACCACGGACACTTCCCCTTTCCCCAATGCGTATCCCAACGCCGTCCAAACAGCGCGCCCTTTTCCGCGCGCGCCGAGTGGAACCGCCTGACCGATCTTCTCCAACACCCCTTGAACATTTGGCGAGTCATTCCACAGCAGCACGCCTCTGTCCCCGAGCGGCTTGATAATCTTCCGCGCCTGTTGAAACTCCTCATCACTGCTGCGATCCAGGCTGATGTAAACGCGTTTCACGAAGTTCATCGTCGCGAGTTCGGCGATGATATGCTGCATCGCCGGTGACGACAGATCGCTGAACAGCGCGGGAATGATGACCCCAACCGGAATGCGCCGCGCCGCGCGAACAATGCTCTTTTCCATCCGCCCGAGGTCTTCAACTGACAGGCGGGTAAACGTCGGCACTACGTTCTGCTGGAAATCAGACATGCACACCTCTACGTCACGAACTTCGGTTGCGCAAATGCACATTAAGCAACCTCACAAGGAGGGTTTCTCCGACTTGAAATCACGAAAGAGCGCATTAGCGTGAAGGATGAAAAGTCTAGTGGCCACGTTCAATGAAGAGCGCCCTGCCCGGCTGCTGCGCGACCGTTTCGAAAAGGCCGGCATCGCCGCCAAGTTCAAGGACGACTACTTTCTGCAGCGCTGCATTTTCTTCGTCAAGCCAGCGGCGACAAAGAAGGTTTACGTCGACATCAACGAATTCGACCATGCGCGCGGGCTGCTGCGTGATTGGGATCGCCAGGAACATGTGCTGGACAATGCGGTTCGCTGTCCGGAATGCCATTCGGCCCGGATTGAGTATCCTCAATACACCAGAAAATTCATCACTCCCCTGGTCATCGAATGGCTCATCAGCTTCGGTGCGGAAAAGGACTATTACTGCATGGACTGCCATTACACCTGGCCGAAAGAAGTTAAACCGCAACCCGATCTGGATGTGCTGGGATTTCCAAGACCGGATGCGCACAAGAAGAGCCGGTCACACACTTAGTTCCGCACCGCGGGCGAACGTAATCAGAACGCCGCACCAATAGAAAAATGCAGCGTGCCTGTGGGATCCTGCGGACGTGGATCGAGATTGTAGCCGTATTCCAAACGAATCGGGCCAACAATCGTCCGCCAGTGAATGCCCCCACCCACTGAATACAGTCCTTCGTCCCAAGGATAATTGTCCCGACTTGCGGCAAAACCGACGCCATCGAAGAAAACCACAAACGACCACGATCTCGTGAGGATTTGCTCCAATTCGATGTTTACCTGCGTGAACGTTTCCGCTCCCAACTGCGCTCCATTGGGATCAAGTGGCGAAGCTTCGCCCTCTTGATAGCCGCGCACCGAGTTCGCCCCGCCCGGAAAGAAACGCTTGTTGAAGGGTAAATCCTCGGAATCGCCCCCCAGCGTAAACGTCATTCCGTGAAGCAGCCCCAGGTGAAGCAACCTTCCACCGTGCAGATTGTAGTGATAGGACGCGCCGCAAATCAGCCGCTGATAATCCACGTTGCCCCCCAAGGCTTCGGTGGCAAATTCCGTTCGACAAAAAAGCTTCAAGCCTGATTGCGGTAACAGTGGATGATCTCGCCGGTCATAGTTCATATCCACAATGATCGCCGCAGCGTTGGCACTATCGACGCCAGGGCGATTGGTGGCGCTCTCGGTGAAATCCACCGCATTCAGCAATTGATAATCGTACCGCACGGAGAGATCGGTCCTGATGGGAACAATTCTTTTCTGCATCCCGATTCCACCGCCGTATTCCTTTCGCGTGAACGTGACCTCCTCGCGCAACAAACCTGAGCCTTGAACAAACAGATTGGCGTCGCTCCCGAACACGGCCGGCACGGTATAGAGCAAGTCTCCTTCGCTCGACTTGAATGATTGCACGCCACGGATGCGGACATCATGAGCCAACCCAAGCACATTCCGATCTTGAAACTCCAATCCGCCACGCAACTTCTCATAACTGCCATACCCTCCCAGCACGCTCAACGTGATCTCCTTTCCCTCGCGAAATTCATAGACCACGTTGCGACTCTGCTCATCAATCTCCTCGTATTGCAGACTCACGGAATTGAAGATGCCCAACTGCGCCAACCGTTGTCGCGAAGCCTCCGCCTCCACGACATTGAGCGGTTCCCCTTCCTCGAGCTTCACCCGGCTCTCCAACACGGACGTTTTGGTGTTGGTGTTTCCCTTGAAAATCACCTCACCCAGTCGCACGAGGTTTCCCGGATTAACCTGAGCGGCGAGGTCCAGGTGAATGCTCGTCCCATTGGTTTCTCGATTGAGCACTTTGACCGCAACGGTCGTATCCGGATAGCCTTTCATTTGTTGCTCGCGCCGGAGCGATTGCACAAAGTTCTGCTGCCAGAACTCCGAGTAGGGCTTGTCCGGAGTCACTCGACGTTTTGTTTGCTCGGCATTCTCAATCGTCACCTCCACCGAGCGCACCGCCACGGGTAAGCCCTCGTTAATCTCAATTCCCACATCGACCGCTCCCGTCTTTTCATTCCAAACCACCTTGTTCGTGTTGACCGAAGCGTTCTGATACCCAATCCGGTTGTAGGCTTCGCGTAATGCGGCGAGAGAGCTATTGAGATCGCGCGGAGTGAAGATACGATTTCGCTTCAATTGCAACAGAACATCCGTGCCAACGAAGTAGCTCAAGGCCTGTCGCCGTGACAGCGCTTCGAGTCCTTCGAACTGAATGTTCCGGTAATACGACCGCACTTCTGGCACTAACTCAAAGCGTGCC
Organism: Verrucomicrobiia bacterium; assembly: GCA_036274115.1. GTDB lineage: Bacteria > Verrucomicrobiota > Verrucomicrobiia > Limisphaerales > JADLHS01 > JADLHS01. Next base: position 14,762 of record DASUGI010000260.1, on the reverse strand, counting down.
GACCGCGCCGCGAAATCCGGTGGCAGCACAATATCCAATACATTCGTCCACAGGAACTGCTGGCGAGAACCATTGGTCATCGTGAAATCTCCCCGCAATGTCGCCTGCAAATAACCTTCATCTGTCGCCCGCGCCACCAGCACCAGCGCCGCATCCTCCACAAACGCTCGATCGATGATTACCGGCATCTTGCCGCTGACCTGAAAATCCCGCAGCAACCTCCCCATCTCACGATTCCCCACAAAGCCGAAGCCCGACACCTTGACCTTCGCCGGCCTGTTCGTCGTTGATTCCTTTTCGCCGCCGTACGCCGAGACTGCCAGCGCAGCCCACAACAGGCAGATTCGGATAAGCCAACGCCCTCGATTCAACGCGAATAGATTCTCCATTTCAGGTCCGCGTTGAATTGACTGTATTGATCGTATTCGCCGATGATCGACCATCGGTCCGTCAACCGGTACTCGACCGAATACGTCACCTGCCCTTCTTCCGAAATGTCTTCGCCCGAACGAATAATCAACCGGTCTTCGCCCCGGCTACTCCCAAAGACCTGGCTGTACAGATCCTTCCCCAGAAACGTGGCCACTTGACCCGCCCTGGAGGTTGTCGAAAACGAAAACTCTGTCTGCGGCAATTGCCCGGCAGTCAGCATCAAAAGAATCTGCTCTGACGTCAGCGGCGGCGTGGAAGTGAAAGTCACCGCTGCGATTTCGGCCGGACCTTTCACTTCAAGCCCGATCTCGTAACGATAATTGCGCCCCGAGGCGTTAATCTGCAACGTCGGCCCCTGCGGATCGACTCCGCTAAAGCTTGCGTAGCCCTGGTTGACTTCCAGACCGCCAAAGGGAAACACGATTTGCCCGGAATCAGTGCGCAGGTCGCCCGTAAGCACCGGTTCACTTAACGTCCCTCTGAGTTGCAGGTTGGCGGAAAGCAGACCACTGAATAGCGGAGTGCGCACGCGGAGAAACTTATCACCGGCCACGGTCAGATCCATTTTCCAACTCGCCACCGGCTCATTGGTCACGCTGAAGTAAGGGGGCCGCAAACCGGGTCGCTTGGGCCGGCTCCAAATGCGCGCCGAAGCATGTTGCACGAAAAGCCCGTTGTGCAACGTCACCTTTCCCGCAAGCAGCGGCGGCGCGTTGCTTTCACCGCGAAGAACCACATCGAAGTTTCCTCGCAACAACAACTCCGGACTGCGCGCCAACGGAATGTTCGTTCCATGCAGCTTGACTTCATAATCCTTGAGCCGGCCATTGGGCACTGTCACAAAACCTTCCGCAGACACGGGCTGTCCGCCGATGCGACCATGAAATCCTTCGAGCGTCGCACGGCTGCCATCGAAGCGAAGCACCGCACCAATATCACGAATCGGGGCAATGCTCCCCAGTGGGTAAGTAGAAACGTTGGTCAGGGACAACAAACCATCAAGGTGCTTCCCCGGCTTCAACTGCAGCCTCGCGCTGAGTTGCCCTTCGGCCGTGATGATGCGCGGAAGATATTTCGCCAATGCCGAAAGCTGTGCGCGCTCCAGTTCCAATTGCCCATACGCCGGCGACCAATCCGGCAACTTTCTTTCCTCCCACACCTTCTTCCAATCCGTCTCGTTGAGCGGAAACGTCCCCCGAGCTTCGACGCGCTGCCCGTCGAGCGTTCCCGTCAATCGCACCAATTCGATTCCGCCTGGGCGCAGTTCCACACGCATGAGGAAATCCTCCAGCGGCGGAAGGGTGAGTTGGTTGGAGGTGGATTGCCACGAAATGCGATGCGCGGAGAGGTTTAACGAACCCTCGGGTGATTCGGGCGTTCCTCGAACTTGAAATTGCAACTCGGGCCGGTTGATGGTGAACCCCGCTCCAGGCCGCAAGGGCACAGAGAAGTCGCGCAACTGGCTGTCCTCCCAAGTGCCAACAAGTTCCATCCGTTGCTCGGCATTCCACGCAAGCCAACCAGGCGACCGCCCCGGAATGATTTTCGCCGGTATGCTGCCGGTGACTGATAAAGTAGGAACATATCCCGTCTGCACTCGGAGTTGCCTCACCGCCAACACCTCACCCGCCGCGACGTCCGCTTGAAGCGAAAAACTCTGGCCATTCTGGTTCGTCAACGTGGCCGCCGCCGCAACGCTCCCCGTAACCGGCCCATTATTCCAATTCGCATCCGCGGCGAATGTCGTGACCCCAACATTGGTCACACTGTGCACCCAGAAGTTCGAAAACTCCGCGAGCGCAAGATTGGTGATTGCAACTTTCAAGTGGCCGCGTTCCGGCCACGACACATCCCCAGCAACTGAAAGCCTTCGCGCCTCACCCGCCAGATCCAACGAACTCACGGATAACGTCCAATTCGTCCCGCCTTGAAACGCAAGCTCGCAAGGGCGCTGCGACTGAAGCCAGGGACGCTCGCCGCGATGGAACGAAATATTCGTGAGCGTGGCGGTAATGTGCTGCTGCTTCGCTCGACTCAAATCGGCCGCGCCTTCGACGGCAATGGCAGCTTCGCTTGCGCTGAGCTTCGCCACAATCGAGCCCAATCGAAGATCCTGCCCCCTGACTCGCACGTTCGCATCCATCGGCTTGAATCCCGTCACGCGGAATCCCCCAATGTTGATCTGGCTGTGATGTGTCAGGTTGGTCAGAGTTCCATCGACTTCTCCGGAAGCTGTCAGCTCGTCGTATTTCGCGCCGGAAAGGAAACGATTAAGAAAGCCGCCCGAAAAATTCCAGCTCGCCTGTCGCAATTCCCGTCGCTGGACGTCGATGGAGCCGCGACCAGAAAATTTTGAGTTATCCGCTAAATCGGCGCTCAGTTCCGTAATGCTCAACTGAGGAAAGGCAAATGCGCCCGCAACTTTAAGATTCTCCGCGTCAATCTTGCTGATGTTTAGATTGGTCACCGCAAGTTGAAATTGCAGCGTCGGGGTTTGCTTTGCCCACGGTTCGACCCGCGCCTGCCCCTCGACATGTCCAGTCATGGTCACGCCCGGCAGTTTCGCTAAATCGGCCACCACTCTGAACTGCGCCGGCTGAGCCATCAGCTCACCACGCCACGTCACACCAATGGCACTGGCCAGCTCCGCCCGCAGCCACGGCGCTTCGATCCAGAATTCCCGCACACTGACGGACTCCGTATCGCCGCTGGCAGCCAACTCAAACTTGCCTTCCGGAAAACCGTTCGCGGCGAACACCGATTCAGGCCGCAGTGCCCCCGACATCTCGATGTCAAAGCGATTGGAAACGAGCGTTACCGCAACCGCCGCCGTCAAATCCTCATAGCCGCGCAATCGAAGCTGCTCCGCGGGAATTGTCAGTTGCGCCGATTCAATGCGGCCCTGACTGGGCCACCAACCATTCGTCGGGAATTGCGCCGTAAACGTCGCACGATTCGAAAACCACGCCGCGCTTCCACCGGCCATCCAGCCGGCTGCCGCATTCGTGAAGTTGACATGGGCCTCCAATCCATAAGCATTCCACGTCGCCGCGATCCCAGGGGTTCTCGAATCGCTGAAATCGCCAGCGAGCAAACCTTCTCCGTCCCGGTCCGGCAATTGCGCGATAGCATTCAGTTTGTGCGCTCGCCACTCCGCTCTCGGCAACAACACAAGGTTCGTCTGAATGACGATCCGGCAATTGGTCAGCTCTGCTATCGGCGAAAAACGGTCGAGAATTTCTGCAGCATCAACAACTTCGTCCAACGTTTTATCAAAGCCACCAGAGGACTCATCTTTACTCTCTCCGCTCGCTTGGACCAACAGCTCCCCTTCCCTCAGCACAAAGAACGGCGCCGCATTCGTCGCCCCGTTTAACTTTTTCACCACCCAGGTCGTCGGAAGCACACAGTCGAAACGTTTCGCAGTCAACCGCGTGCCGCCCCACTGAGCATCGACATCTTTAAGAGCAAATCGGGAATAACTGGTCCTTTCGTACGCGCCGTAGCGGAGGCCGTAGTGATTCAATACGGGGCGAAGCAACCAGGGAAACCACAGCGGCAACGCAACCAAAGCCAAAACAATCGCAGCCATCCCCCATAAAAGGCAGCGAACTGTTCGGCGTCGTTTTGCATTGGCCGTCTGCATTCAATCCCGGTCGGCGGCGAATCCTAGTTCACTCGCCCTGGCAAGGCCATCAAATCTCAATCAACATCCGGGCTGGCGTCTCAATCGCCTCCTTGATGCGACGCAGAAACAAAACGGCTTCGCGCCCATCCACGAGCCGATGATCGTAGCTCAGGGCCAGATACATCATGGGCCGCACCACCACTTGCCCAGCGACCGCAACCGGGCGTTCCTGAATCGCATGCATCCCGAGAATGCCGGTCTGGGGCGGATTGATAATCGGCGTGGAAAGCAGCGAACCAAACACCCCGCCGTTCGTGATGGTAAACGTGCCGCCTTCGAGTTCATCCGGCTTGAGCTTGCCGTCGCGGGCGCGCTGCGCGAAATCGCCAATCCCGTTCTCCAGTTCAGCAAAACTCAATCGTTCGGCCCGCCGCAACACCGGCACGACGAGCCCACGTTCCGTCGCGATGGCAACTCCAATATCGAAGTAGTTGCGGTAAACAACGTCCGTGTCGCGGATCTCGGCATTGAGTTTCGGAAATTGCTTCAACGCATCGATCGCCGCCTTCACAAAAAACGACATCAAGCCCAGTCGCACACCATGACGCTTCTCAAACTTCTCGCCGTGCTCCTTGCGCAAGGCTTGCACCGATGACATATCCACCTCGTTGAACGTCGTCAACATCGCCATCGTTTGCTGGGCCTCGACCAACCGCCGAGCCACAGTCCGCCGCAGCATCGTCATTGGAACGACCTCCTCTTCACCATCCGTCGGTGTTGAGGGAACCGGTTTGGTTTCGCGACTTTCCTTGATTATCGGCTTCGGTTCTTCCCGGGTTGGTTCGGCTTTGTGGCTTTCAGGCGGTTCGGGTCTGGGCGGCGGTGGCTCAACTTCAGTCCGCTTCTCCATCGCTGGTTCAGCCTTCGGCTTCGGTTTCTCCGCTGGTTTCTCCTCCACCGGCGCTTGCGCCTTCGCTTTCGGCCCGGCGGCCTTTGGTTCAGCTTTCTTCCCGCCTGATTCAATCTCGGCAATCGCTTCACCGATCTTCACCGTGTCTCCAGCCTGATGCAAAATCTTCGCGAGCCGCCCGCCCTCCGGAGCAGGAAGTTCAAAGGTCGTCTTCTCGGAATCAATCACCGCCAATGGCTCGTCGGGCTTGATCTCGTCCCCTTCGGACTTCAACCACTCGCCGATTTGCACTTCGGTAATGGACTCGCCGACCGCCGGAATTTTCAATTCAGTCGCCATAAGATGCTCCTTTCTCAACCATCGCTTTGATCGCTTGTGACAGGATGCTTTGCTTGCGCCGCCAATTTCTGCGACGACACCAGGTCGTCCACGTTCGGTTCCGGATCACTGAACGCACGCGCGATCACCTGCGCCTGCTCCAGCTTGTGCGCGCCCGGCGAACCGGTCGCCGGACTCGCGGATTCAAACCGGCTCACCAACGCGAACGGAAATCGCCCCAGCAACTTCTTGCCGAATCGGTCATGCAGATAACGCCATGCGCCCATGTTCGCGGGCTCTTCCTGAATCCAGAATACGGGCGTACCATTGGCGTATGGTCTCAATGCATTCTCCAAAAGCTCCACTCGCAACGGATACAGTTGCTCCAAACGAACGATGGCCACATCGTCTCGCTGGTTCTCGTCTCGATACGTCATCAGTTCGTAGTACATCTTGCCGGTGCAAAGCAGCACGCGCCGCAGCCGACCTGACTTTGCTTCGTCCGGCAACACACGCTGGAAACAACCGCTCGCAAAGTCATCCAGCCGGGAAACGACTTTCGCGTGACGCAGCAGACTTTTCGGCGTAAAGACGACGAGCGGCTTGCGCCACTTGCGCAGGGCTTGTCGGCGAAGCACGTGAAAGTATTGCGCGGGCGTGGTGGGTTGAGCGACTTGAATATTGTGTTCAGCAGCCAATGCGAGAAAACGCTCCAGTCGCGCGCTGGAATGTTCCGGCCCCATTCCTTCAAAGCCATGCGGCAACAAGAGCACCAGCCCCGAGAGACGCTGCCATTTGTCTTCAGCGCTGCAGAGAAACTGGTCCAGGATAACCTGCGCCGCATTGACGAAGTCGCCAAACTGCGCCTCCCAAAGTATCAAGGCATCCGGCGCGTCGAGGCTGTAACCGTATTCGAAGCCAAGCGCGGCCGCCTCACTGAGCGGACTGTTGTGAATCTCGACGCGCGCCTCCTCTTTTGCGAGATGCTGCAACGGGACGAAGGGATAACCAGTCTCCTGGTCATACAGAATCGCATGCCGCTGACTGAACGTGCCGCGCGCCGTGTCCTGACCCGTGAGACGAATTCGCACCCCTTCTGCGGCGAGCGTGGCCAGTGCCAGAGCTTCGGCTGCAGACCAATCAATCATGCGCTTGCCCTCGGCCATTTCCCGCCGCGCCTTGAGAAACCGCTCCAGTTTGGGATGAACATGAAATTCGTTTGGCAATTCGCACAGGCTATGAAGCAACGCAGAAAGACGCTCGGTCGGCACGCCAGTCTCCGGCTCGTCGTGTGGCTCATGACCGCTCAGGTAACTTTCCCAGATGCCGCCCGGCGCCGTTATGGTCTTGCAATTGTCCGCGCGCGCAGCTTTCAGTTCCGACTCAAGCTTCTCGCGACGCCGGCGCGCAATCTCGTCCGCCTCCTCGCGCGACACACTCCCGTGCTCCAGCAAGTGTTCGAGATAGCCCTCGCTCACGTTGGGGCGACTCTCAATGGCACGATACAGCCGCGGTTGCGTAAAGGTCGGCTCGTCCGTTTCATTGTGACCGAGGCGACGGTAACCATACATGTCGATGAACACGTCGCTTTGAAATTCCCGACGGAAGTCCATCGCCAGTTGCACCACCTGCGCGGCGGCTTCCGGGTCTTCGCCGTTCACATGAAAAATGGGTGACTGCAGCATGCGGGCAACGTCGGTCGCATAAATCGTCGAGCGCCCCTCTTCGGGCAACGTCGTAAAGCCGATTTGATTGTTGACGACGACGTGCAGCGCGCCGCCAACTCGATAACCCGGCAACTTCGCCAAGTTCAACGTTTCCTGGACGATCCCTTCGCCCGCAAACGCAGCGTCGCCGTGGATCACGAAGCCCAGCGTCTGCCGACGCTCCACATCCTTGTGTCGATCCTGCCGCGCCCGCACGCGCCCCAGCACCACCGGATCAACAAACTCCAGATGACTCGGATTGAAGCACAACGACAGATGAATGCCGCGTCCGGTGACCGTGGTCCAATCGCCACTGTGCCCAAGGTGATATTTCACGTCGCCGCGGCCCTGCCATTCTTCCGGCTCGGCATCAGCAAACTCCCGGAAAATATTGCAGGCGCTCTTGCCAATGATATTGGCCAGCACATTGAGTCGCCCACGATGGCCCATCCCCAGGATGATGTTGTTGACGCCTTGTTGGCCTGCCTTCTCGATGACCAGATCGATCAATGGCAGCAACGTCTCGCAGCCTTCGAGCGAAAAGGTTTTTGCTCCCAGAAATTTCTGACGCAGGAACTCTTCGAAGACCACGGCATCGGTCAGGCGCGTGAGAATGCGCAGTTGTTCATGGCGCGAAAGCTCCAGACGGTTTTGCGAACGTTCCATGCGGCGCTGCAACCAATGGCGCACCGCGAGATTGTCAATGTGCATGAACTGCACGCCGATGGACCGGCAATAAGTATCGCGGAGACGTTGGAAAATCTCCCGGACCGTCAGCGGCTCATCAAAGTGCATCGCCGGCAGATTGGCAACCAAATCGAGTTCGCGGTCGCTAAAGCCATAGAATTCCAGTTTCAGTTCCGGTGGGCACGGACGCTCGCGACCCAAAGGATCAATGGCGGCAATCAAATGGCCGTACAACCGGTGGTTCTGCACGAGCCGGTCGAGACAATCGCCAAGGCTTTCCGGGATTCCTCCCGCAGGAGTATCGATCGAACGCATTGACGCCTCGGCGACCGGGTTGAAAACGCTGCGAGGTGTGAACGAGGGCTGTAACTTTGTCGAGCCGTTGGAACTTCCATTCGTTGTGGCAAAGAAGTTTTTCCATTCCGGCGACATCGCAGCAGGGTCGCGCTGCGTCTCTGCGTACATCTGTTCGATGTAAGCAAGACTTTGCACATTGAATTCTCCCCTTTTCATACGCCTCACTATAACCGATGCCACGCAAATGCGCGTCGCCATTAGGCACTGCAATTTGCACCCTCGTCAAAATTACCAAAACGCTCCGCTACGCGTCAGGTAGTCACTCATGGTCAGCGCGATCATGATGGAAAACCAAAACATTCCCGCCATGGCGAACACCCAGGTCAGCGACGAGCTGTAACGCACGTGCATAAAGATCAGAACAACGAGGAGCATTTTGACCACTGCGATTGTCATGGCCGCTACGATGCCCCAGCGACCCAGATCCAGTTCTGCAACGCCCCACGTCACGAACAACAACACGAGCAATGCAGCCCAAACGAGGACGAGCAGTTTTACAGTTGGCGCTCGAGTGTTCATGAGTGGCGGTCGATCAAGTAGAGGAGCGGATAAAGGAAGATCCAAACCAGGTCCACAAAGTGCCAATACAGGCCGGCGACCTCGATCGTATTGGCGGGCGCGTGAGACTTCCGTCGAACCAGCAGTGCAACGCAGCCCAGAACCCCGATGCCGATGATGACATGCACGGCGTGCAAGCCGGTCATCGCCCAATACAACCAGAAAAACAATTCGGCATGCGCCGGCAGCGTGGGATTAAAGTTCAGCCCAATAACCAGTCGGTCCACGAAGTCTTTGTGGTATTCAAATCCCTTCACGACCAGAAACCCAAGCGCCAGCGCAAGCGTCAGCAACAGCCAGCGAGTTATCGACCTCGGCCTGTTCTCCTGCGCAGCGTGAACCGCCAAAGCCATGGTGAGGCTGCTGGTCAGAAGAATCGCGGTGTTCAGCGTGCCGTAGAACAAATCCGTGTGCGCGCTACCTGCCGCGAATGCTGTGGAATACGCGTGCCGGTAAACCACGTAGGCCAAAAACAATCCGCCAAAAAACAAAACTTCGGTTGCGAGGAACAGCCACATGCCCAGGGTCACGGCTTCGTGCTGTTGCCGCGCGTCCTCGAACTGTTCGGCGAAGGTGGAAGTGGCTTCAGGCATGTTCGTGAATCTCCTCTCCGCGCTCGTCGAGCGGCGGATAACTGTAAGCGGGCAGCCGCACCACTGGCACCTCCGCGAAGTTGTGTTTCGGCGGCGGAGACGGCGTGGTCCATTCCAGGCTGGTTGCTCGCCACGGGTTCGCCGCAGCTTTCGCTCCCCAGAACAGCGACCAAACAAAGTAAATTACCGGCAGCAAATAAGCGACACCCAGAATCGAAGCGCCGGCCGTCGAGAGCACGTGATAAATCTGGAACTCTTCCGGATACGCATGATAGCGACGCGGCATCCCGAGGTAGCCCATGACGAATTGCGGAAAGAACGTCAGGTTGAATCCAATGAACATCACCAGAGCGGCGAGCTGACCGAGTTTCTCCGGATACATCCGACCCGTGATCTTCGGCCACCAATAGTGCAACCCGCCCATGAATGCCGTGACCATCCCCCCCACCATGATGTAATGAAAATGCGCGATGACGAAGTAGGTGTCGTGCACATGCACATCCAATCCCATCGCCGCGAGAAACAATCCGGTTAGCCCACCGATGGTGAACAGGCCAATGAAGCCCAACACGTAGAGCATTGGCGTCTCGAACGAGATCGACCCGCGATACAGCGTGGCGGTCCAGTTGAAGACTTTGATCGCCGATGGAATCGCCACAATGAAACTCAGAATTGAGAAGACCATCCCCGCATAGATGGATTGGCTGCTGACGAACATGTGATGTCCCCAGACCAGAAAACCAATCACGGCAATGGCGATGCTCGCAAAAGCCACGTAGCGATAGCCAAAGATTCGTTTCCGCGAGAAACAAGCGATGACTTCGCTCACCACGCCCATTCCCGGCAGGATCATGATGTAAACCGCCGGATGCGAGTAGAACCAGAAGAGATGTTGGAACAGGACCGGATCACCCCCGAGTTTCGGATTGAAGATGCCGATGCCCAAAATACGTTCCAGCGCCATCAACCCGAGCGTAATCGCCAATACCGGGGTTGCGAGCACGAGAATCAGGCTCGTTGCATACATCGACCAGAGAAACAGCGGCATGCGAAACCAGGTTAGTCCCGGCGCGCGCATTTTTTGAATCGTGATGATGAAGTTCAGCCCCGTGAGGATGGAACTGAAGCCGGCCACAAAAATTCCCGCCGCCATGCTGATGACGTGCGTGTTCGAGTAAGCAGTGCTGTAAGGCGTGTAAAAGGTCCAACCGGTATCCACACCGCCCACGATGATGGCGTGCAGCACCATCACCCCGCCCAGCATGAACAGATACCAACTCAGCAAATTCAGTTTCGGGAATGCCACGTCACGCGCGCCAACCATCAGCGGAATGACAAAATTCCCAAGCACCGTTGGAATGGACGGAATCAGGAAAAACCACACCATCACCACGCCGTGAATCGTAAAAAGTTTGTTGTAGGTGTCGGACAACACGAGGTCACCCGCTGGCGTGAGAAGTTCCAGGCGCATTAACGCCGCGGCAAAAGTGGCAATGGCGAAGAAGAAGATAATCGCGATCAGATAAAGAATGCCGATCCGCTTGTGGTCCGTGGTCAGCAGCCACGATGCGACGGTATGTCCGGCGTTCAGATAATTTTCCTTTGCGCCAACCGGACCGGCTGTCTCCGGGACAGTGTTGGGAAGTTGCGTGATCATCGCCGGACCTCCACCGGTGCGTTGGGAAGTGTTTTCAAATAAGCAATAATTTGAAACAGCTCTTCCTCGGTGATGCGACCTTGAAACGTGGGCATGAGCGGTTCATAGCCGGCGCGGACTTGCAAGAGCGGCAACAAAATCGAGTCCCGCAAGTAAGCCTCGTCCGCGCGCACGAATTGTTGGTTCTGCAGCGGGACGAGCTTTCCGTAAAGTCCCTCGAGGGGGGGCGCACGAACCGGTCCCTGCCCGACATGACACCCGCTGCAACCCAGGTTGCGAAAAAGCCGCCCACCCGATTGCGCCATCGTCTCCTCGGGATTACCGCGATTCAACCAGGTCTGATACTCATCCGCCGGCAGCACATGAACTTTGCCAATCATCCGGGAATGTTCCGTCCCGCAATACTCGGCGCAGAAAAGATGATACTCGCCAACTTCCGTGGGCTGAAACCAGAGGGTCACAAAGCGCCCCGGCACGACATCCTGCTTGACTCGAAATGCGGGGACAAAAAAGCTGTGGATGACGTCTTCCGAAGCCAGCGTGAGCTTGACGGTGCGGCCCACCGGGACATGCAGCTCGTTGATTTCCCGCTGACCCGTTTGATGTTGCAACTTCCACATCCATTGTTTGCCCACGACATTGATTTCGAGCGCGTCCGGCGGCGGCACTTGAATGTCGAAGTAAACGTGCGCCGCCCATGCAAATATCCCCATCGCCAGAAACAACGGAATGACGGTCCAGACGATTTCAATCCGCGTCGTCGCCATCCGCACTGCCGAACGATCCGCTTTCTTTCCACGCCGATACTTGAACAGGAAGATCGTCATCGGCACAAAGATGAGCAAAACAAAGAAGAGGCTGGTGCCCGTCAGAACGAAATACAAACGGTCCACCTGCTCGGCAATGGTCGAGGCTTGTTCGGGAAAGAGCGGGAGCTTCATTGATCCACCTCCCGAGCGAACCGCCCGCGCTGTCGCCGTCGGACGGCAACCACAATCCACCCGATGCCCGCAAGAGTGACCACGCCACTCGCCCGAACCACGGTCATGATCAGCTCACCGTACTTGCCCGTCAGCGGGCGGTAGTGAAAGCAAAGCAAAATCAGTTGTTCAATGGGCGACCCAATCCGTTTCCCGCGCGCGTCCTTGAGCGCTCGGTCAATTTCTGACGCAGAAAAGCTGACACCAAAGAGGTAGCGAGAGACTTTTCCTTCCGGGGTCAACACGATTAACCCGCTGGGATGGGCGTATTCCCGGAGCTGGGCATCGTAGGCGTAACGAAAACCAACTTCATCCGCAAGACGCTCAATGGCCGCTTCGTCCCCGGTCAGGAAGCGCCATCCATCTCCCGTGTCGTCGCGGCCATAGCGTTTCACGAAAGTGCGCTTCTTCGCGGCAGCCTGTCCGGGAGTTTCCGCGGGATGAATGCTGACGCAGACGAACTCGAAGTCTTCGCCGGGGCTGGCTTTCAAATCCTGCAGCGCCTCCACTGCACCATTGAGCACCAGCGAGCACAGCATCGGACATTCGTAGTAGCCCAGATTCAGAATGACCGGTTTGTGGTTAAAGTAATCTCCGATTTGAACGCTTTTTCCGTCCTCATCCCGAAATGGCAGGTCGAGCGAAACCTGATTTCCGAGTTTCTGGTCGAACTTAATCTGTAACAACGCCTCCTCGGAGAGCGAACTGGCGTTGGTTTCAATACCAGCCACGCTTCGTATGCACGAAAGACCAATGGCAAGCGCGAATGCTGTCTTCAACAGCAACGCGCTGCGATTCCTGTTAAACCGATCAAAGGTCACGTTCCGGCGCCCTTTCCTGAATAAGTTCATAACTCGACCTGCCGGTGCGAGCCGGCGCATTCGAAGCGCGGACTGGCAACCCTCGTTCCAATAGCAGTTCCATCGCACGCTCAATGGGGATGCGCACAATGCCGTTGGTGCGATCAATCCAGCCATAGTTCGTTAGCGCCTCCTCTTCCCGCGCGCGGAATCCCGCGAGGTCGACCGGTGGACTGAGTTGGAGATGGGGTTGCGGGAAACGTTCCAAGGGCGCGGAGTTGGAGGCAACGATGATCCCGCGAAGGACGATGGATTTATCCAGGGGACGACTCCGTGTTAGCGCGACCATTCCCAACCAGATGATCACCGCGCAGGCGACGGTCACTCCAGCAATCCAGGCCGCCGTCAACAGAATGCCGCGCACCGAAGGATTCTGCATCTCGTGTCGGCGCGCGAGCGCTTCGGGCGAGACGAACTCTGGTTGCGCTTCACCTGGCATGTGCGGGTGCGGTTAAGGTGTATTCGATGCGGGGATCGTTCTGCGGCAGGAGCGGATTGCGTTTGAGATTCCAGGCAAACAACGCGAGCCACAGACCCCCCATCCCGACCAATGCCGCCAGGTCGAGCCAATGAATGTGCATCCCAGCAGGAAAGAAACTGGGTTCAACAATCCAGAATACTTCCACTATATGGACGATGAAAATCAGCGCGGCGATGGTAACCAGCCGTCCCACGCTGCGTTTCATGACGCGAAACAACAAGAGCGAGAACGGCACGAAGAAGTGAAACAAGGCGAGCAAGCCAACAATCCATTTCCAGCCCCCGGCGGTGCGATGCAGATACCAGTCAATCTCTCGTGGCAGATTACCGGACCAGATGATGAGAAACTGCGAGAAGCTCACATAGGTCCAGAACACCACGAATGCGAGCAGCAAATTGCCCAGATCATGGAAGTGAACGCGCGCCACAATCGCCTGGAACGGCGGTTGATCGCGAAACCAGGCAAGCAACATCGTCACGAACGCGAAAGCCACGAGGATTTGTCCGATCAAAACGATGACCGCGAACATCGTCGAGAACCAACGCGGTTCGATGGACATGACCCAATCAATGAACGCGAACGTCCCGGTGATCGGATACGCCACAATGCCTACGCCACTCAAGGTCCGGAGACGAATGGTTGGAGTTGGATCTGTCGTCGCGTCCTGTCGCAACGACCATTTCCGCAAAAAAAACGCCAGCGCCAACCATGCGGCCAGGAAGAGCAGTGCCCGGAGGACGAAGGCAGTTGGATTCAGATAATCCGCCCGATGATGCAATGGTTCGCTCGCGGCAACGGCATCGGGTCGAGCCCACGGGTAAAGCTCTGGAAGCCCCAGCAGCAGTGGCAAGAACAACCCGGCCATCAATGGCAGCGTCATGAAACCGGCTTCCAGAAAACGACGCGTGGCGAACCCCCAATTGCCGCCCGTAAGATGATGCATCATCGCCACGCACAGACAGCCGAGCGACAATCCCATCCAGAAAGTGAATCCGACGAGATAAGAGATGAAAAACTGGCGCGTCTCCCCAAAGGCAAACACAAGGCACGCAATGCCGCCGGCGCATCCGGCGACAAGAGCAGTTTTCTGCAGGCGGCCAATTCTCCGGGATAACTCGTTCATCGGCTTGCCTCCAGCGATGCGCGTTGTTCTGCGGGCACGTCCGCAAGGGTGGCAACGTGACTCAATTGCAGTGTGCGGATGTATGCCGCAATCGCCCAACGGTCTGCAGGCGCAACTCGAGATGCTTGTGGATACATCAAGCCGTAGCCGCGCGTCATCACATCGTAAAAATGGCCCACTGGGGCGTTGCGCAACCGCTCCGTGTGATACGACGGCGGCGCGGGAAAACCCCGTTGTACGATCATCCCGTTGCCTTCCCCGGTGCGGCCATGACACGCGGCACAGTAGATGTTGAACCGTTCCCGTCCTCGTTCCAGGGTCTGGCGTGTGATGCTGAATGGAAATTCCGTGACGAGATTTGTGCCTATTGCGCCGGCGTAGAGCGCTTCATCGTCATTCAGAAAACCCCGAGCGACGGTGTGCGGCGGTAACAACTGCGAGACAGAGCCGTCCCGGAACAACTCACTGGCCC
>DASUGI010000259.1:0-4229 GCA_036274115.1 Verrucomicrobiia bacterium | reverse complement strand
GCAGCGGCCGATGACACCACCCGCTTTTTAAGCTGGCAGTATGATAGACAAGGCTGAAGCCACGCCGAGCCGTGCCAGGTTCTCGCTCTCCTCCGGCTGGGGTAACATCCTCGGCCGTTTCCTCGCGCTCATCGTGGTGTTCGCGTTCTTCGCGATCATGGTCGAGGACGGCAAGTTCTACACGTTGCGCAATTTTGAAAACATCCTGCGCCAGTCCTGCGTTTACGCCACGGCCGGGTTGGGCATGACGATGATCATCATTGCGGCCGGCATTGATCTTTCCGCGGGCTCGCTCATCGCGTTGTCGGTTGTCACGGTGGCATACGTGATGAACATCCAGGTTCCTGGTGCGGACGGTCAGATGCAGGCGCTCGCCACATTGCATCCGCAACTAACCCCCATTCTGGCTGTGGCTGCTGGAGTGTTGGTTTCCACACTGGCGGGCCTGGCCAACGGCATCATGGTAGTGGGGCTGCGCCTCGTCCCGTTCATTGTCACGCTGGGCACGATGGGCATGATTCGCGGACTGGCCAAAGGCGTCGCGCATGAACGCGATATCTATCCACCCGAAGAATCGTGGATCAACACCATCATGGACCCAACGCTTTCGAGCGCAAATCGAAGCTGGCAGATTCTGCCGACTGGTATCTGGATTCTGCTGGTCGGGGTTGTAGCCGCGTCCTTCCTTCTGCGCCGCATGCAACTGGGCCGCTACATCTACGCGGTCGGCGCAAATGAAAAGGCGACGCGCTTTTGCGGCGTGAACGTGAATCGCGTCAAAATCTTCGTTTACACCGCCGGCGGATTTTTCTGCGGCATCGCCGGGTTGATGCAGTTCTCCTATATCGGCGGCATCGGCCAGCCAACCACCGCCGTGATGTATGAACTGTTCGTCATCGCAGCGGTCATCATCGGCGGAGCGAGTTTCAGCGGCGGCGAAGGTTCGATCCTCGGCACGCTGATTGGCGCGCTGATGATTACGATCCTCTACATGGGTGGCCAACAGATGGGCTGGCCGAAGTGGGTTCAGGAAATGGTCATCGGCGGCATCATCATCGTGGCCGTGGCGTTGGACCGGCTACGCCATCGCAAGACGGCCTGACGGTAACTGTGGGCTACTTGGTCGGCTGCGGCAGCTCCCGGATGTAGAGATTCTTGAACCATACGGGCGTCTTGTGCGCTTGCAGCTCGATCGCCCCGAACGGAAACACCGGCAAATCCTTTTGCCAGTAATTTTCAAGGGTTGCGCCGTTAACCACGAGTTCGCCGTTGAGGAACACGTGCACGTAGCTGCCCGCCATGACAATGCGAAAACGATTCCACTCACCGATGGGTTTGTCGGCGACGACCAACGGTATGGCGCCATTGGTTTTGTTGTTGTTGTAGAGGCCACCTGAACCGACCTCACTGCCGGCCTTGGTCGGTTGAGTGTAAGGATCCCAAATTTGCACCTGCGGCGTGCCGCGGAGATAAAGTCCACTGTCGCTGTAAGGCTCAATCTTCCAATCGGCCAGCAACTCAAAATTCACGTAATCTTTCGCGGAGCAAAGGTTGTCAAAGTTCGAGCCGCGATACGCAATCGTTCCATTTTCAATCTTCCAACTGGCGCGCATGAGTTCGTCCGCTTTCGCCTGGGCGTTGGCCAGTTCAGTCGGAGACATCGTAGCGCGCTTCTTCGGGTCGGCCACCAGACCTTTCCAGCCTTTCAAATCTTTGCCATTGAACATCGAAGTGAATCCTTCGGGGGCAACGCCATCCCGGGCAGCCGCCGTCGGCAACTCTTTGATTCGAATGTTGCGAAACTCGATATAGTCGTTGTGCCCGAGAAAACCAATGTGTCCGCGCTCCCGAAACAAACCGGGATGCTTCGAGATGGGATAGGGATCGCTCACTTCGTTGAGGTCCGCATCGACAATGGTGGTGCCGTTGACGACCACTTTGATGCGGCGACCCTGGGCCGTGATTTCCTCGGTGTTCCATTCACCGGGCGGCTTAAGCGCACCCTTCTTCGCAGCGACCACACCGTAAATCGAACCATGATATTGCTCCGGCCTTAACTTGCCCCACTTGCCGCGTTCAGCCGCGCCTTCCTCGAGGATCTGAATTTCCATCCCCTGGTAAGCAGCATCGCCCTGGAGTGGCGCGCGAATTCCCACTCCGTTGTTCGAACCGTCCTCCAACTTGAATTCGAAGCGCAAAATGAAATCACTGTACTCTTTTTCCGTCATCAGATTGCCGCCGCCTCCCACCGCGCAATAAATGACGCCATTGGTCACGCCGTAACCGTCACCCCTTTTGTTCACCAGCTTCCAGCCGGACAAGGATTGGCCGTCGAAAAGACTTTGAAAGCCGGACTCGCGAGGCGGTTTGGAACTGGCTGATGAAGACGAGGAGGACCTGGTCTGGCAGCCGGCGAGCAAAACCACGGTAAGTGATACGGCACCGCCAACGGACAGAAATTGTCGCAAGTGATATTTCATGAGCATTTAACTTGTTGACTGATAACGAGCGTTCGCGAAATCGCCGGGGCTGTCAAGCGGACGTTTCCTGAGAGCCGCTCAGAATTGAAGATAAATGCCCTTCAAATATTCAGCTTCAGGAAAACTGGCGTGATGATCCGGCGCGTGCCGGGTAGTGCGGAGTTCGGTGAACTTTCGACCTGACTGACGTGCGGCCTGGCGAACAGCGCCAAAAAACTCCTCCGCGCTCACATGCGCCGAACAGGAACAGGCCAGTAGAATTCCGCCGGACCGAAGATGTTTCAGCCCGGACTCGACCAGTTTTCCGTACGCGCGAATCGCGCCGGGCCGCTCGATCTCGCGTTTCGCCAGCGACGGAGGATCGAGAATGATCAGGTCGAACTGGCGCTCCGCGTTGCCGGCCAACCAATCAAAGGCATCGGCTTGAATCGATTCGTGCCGACACGCCGCAATCTGCGAGTCGCCGGCGTTCAACGCGAAGTTGCGGCGCGCGGAGTGCAACGCGTGCTTGCTGATGTCCAGGTCCGTGACTGATTTTGCCCCACCTCGCGCAGCATACAGCGAGAAGCCTCCCGAAAAGCTGAAGGCATTCAACACGGTGCGCCCGGGCGAAAGTGATTCGATCATCCGCCGGTTCTCGCGCTGATCGAGGAAGAACCCGGTCTTCTGTCCGCGCCAGACATCCGCTTCAAAACGAATTCCGCTTTCGGAAAAAATCACCGGAGCGCCGGCCTCCGGTCCGGCGTGATTCTGAAAGAGGACATTCTCATCGAGCCGGGTCGGAGACCGGCGCTCCACGTTTCGGCTGACGCGCAAGACGGTTTTGTCGGGATTCAATCTTTCCCGAATCAAACCGCTGATCGCGTCCAGTCGGTTCAACCACGCGGCCGTGTAGATTTTGAGTACGAGTGTGGTGTCATAGCGATCCAGCACAAGCCCCGGCCAGCCATCACTCTCACCGTTGATGATGCGATAACCCGTGGTTCGATGGTCGAACAATCCGTCTCGCCGCCGCACGGTGGCATCCAATCGCATTCTCCAAAACTCATCATCAATGACCGTCGGTTTGCCAACATGAACGACCCGCACGCGTATCGGCGAGTCCGGATCAAAGAACCCGACAGCCAAAAACTTGTCGTTACGATCGAAGATCACCGCCAGTTCACCGGTGATGCCTTCGCGATTCTGCTCTTTGATGCTATCAGCGAAAACCCAGGGATGGCCGCTCCGCACGATGGACTCCGCGGTCGCAGTGAGGCGCAAGCGAAGGCGAGCAGATTTGGGTCTGACGCTGGAGGAGTTTTCCACAGGACGAGCCGCTACTTGGAATCCGTCGGTTTGGTCAATGCTTCCTTCGAAAGATCGCCGTGCTTGCGACGAATCAGATAGTCCACTCCCAGGCTCATGCCGTTCCGATGCGGCAGCGTGAAAAAGAAACCCGCCAGCAGCAAGGCGCAGAACACGTAGTACCAAACGGAATATGGATTATAGATCCGGAAGTAGATCATGATGATCAGCGGGAAGATGAACAACGCGCGATCCACCGCGACCAGGTAAGCCCACAAATCGCCTTGATTGTTCAGGAACTGCAAACCGCAGACTTCACAACGTTCGTGCAGTTTGAGCCAGCCCTTGAAAATCTTTCCCTTACCACACTGCGGACAGCGGCGGCGTGCCCCGCGTGCCAACACGGTTTTTAGCTTCGGGATCGGTTCGTCCATTTAGTCTGCCGCAGATTACTCCCGAAGT
>DASUGI010000258.1:0-41431 GCA_036274115.1 Verrucomicrobiia bacterium | reverse complement strand
GAGAAATGCCGACTTGGGTTGACCAACAAACCAGCGCCAACGCTGTAAATCGACGTGGGGTCGGGTGAACCTTCCACATTCCACGCCCCGCCGTAATCGAAGAAGGGCGCAATCTGCACGATCCCCGCGCCCGCCTTGTTGTAAACAACCGGAATCCGAAACTCCACTGACAACACAATGCCTTTGTCGCGCACCAATTGGTTCTCCAGATAGCCGCGCACCGTGGCCATGCCACCGACGCTGAATTGCTCCAGCGCGAGCAGCGGCTCGGACGACCATTGACCGGTGAGGCGAAACACAAACTGATTTTGAGTGTTGAACAAACGCTGGATGTATTGCCCCTGCCCCAGCCACGAAAAGAATTCGCCATCGGGATTACCCGGAATTCCGTCGTCCGTCGCATCAAGCAGGTCGAGCCCAAAGTTGAAAGTCGAGCGGAGCGCCAGGACGTGATTCTGTCCGCGGTGCAACCATTCCTGCGAGAATCGCAACACCGATACGTTCATCTTCCCGTTGACGGCTCCAGGCGAGACACTAAAAGGTTCACCCAACAGCCATGTTTCGTTCTGTCGCCAATCGAAGCCAAGGGTGAACGCCAGTTCCCCAGTGAGGTTTTGGTAAACCGGCTGGCGCAGGAAAACGCCCAGGCTTCGCGTCAGGCTGGTGATGTCCAGCGCCGTAAATTGATCTTCAATAATGCTGGTGTTTAAACGGCTGCCGTGAAGTCCGATGGTCGTATCCATCGGCGTGAACGGCAGCAGGTAACTGCCCTCCAGGTTGTCCACGCCGGAAAACTCCGGACCATCCTCTCCGGCATTGGCGATGCCATAATTGAACGTCAAGGGATCGCTGTGCCCGGTTAAATTCACATCCGCCATTTGCAGCCAGATCTGGTATGCGCCGACGCTCGGAGGGCGCTGGTTGTCCACCTGCAAGCCGAGTCGAAACGGCTGCTCGTCGGTCACCTTCAAATCGAGCACGCTCTCGCCGGGCGCCGTGCCCGGCTTCAATTCCGCGTTGATTTGCTTCACGTTGGGATTCTGCCGCAGCAATTGCAGTCCCTCCTGCAATTCACCCATATCGAGCGGCGGACCCGCCCAACGCGCCACCCGATTGATGATGTAACCGTCCCGCAGCCATTTGTTGCCGCTTAAAGTGATCTTCGATAACTCCCCCTCCACAATCCGCAGCAGGATCACGCCGTCCCTGGGATCCTGGTCCGGAATAATAGCACCGGAGTTGATGTAGCCATGATTGACGTACTGCAGCGTGACCGCGCGGCGGGCCTCCTCCAGATCTTCACTGCTGAGTTCGCGATTAGTGAAAGGCGCGGTGACTTTTGCCAGTTCCGTCGCAGTGAAGGCGCGGTTGCCCTCAAACTGAAACTCACGGACGAACAAACGCGCCATTGCGGGCAAGCGGTTCGTGCCCGCCGCAGCCGGGGGAAGTGGTGGCAGCACCTGAGCGTTAAGGGCCAATCCTGAAAACATCAGCAGCAGCAACACAAACAGTTGCCCTGTCCTGACCGTGCCGTGGCGTGCCGTGCTGGTTTCCCTCATGGCGTTGTCACCGGCCCGCTCGGCACGAACCCGCCCGGCGCCAGGGGCAGCCCCCCGCGACCCAGGACGACGAAACTGCTGACGTCACCCACCAGACGCACGGCACAATCGGGCCGCAACTGATTCTCGGCATCGAGCAGATTTCCCGGCAGACCCACGAGGACTCCGCTCAAGTCAATTTGCGGTGCCGAAACACTCACCGTTCCGGGCAGACCGAACGGCGCGGATGCATCGATCGTGCTGCCCGATTGGAAGAAGTAGTCGGACAAAATCGTGATGTTGCCGCCGTTGGCAGAACTCGACATCGAAATCAGCCCGCCATTGTTCATGATGAAAAACTCCGGACCCACAATGGAAAGATTGCCACCATCTCCCTCGGCTTGAGCAGTGAGGGTGCTGTTCAGCAGATAAATCATTGCCGGCGCGCTGACGCTGATGTTGCCGCCGCCGCCCGGGCCGGCCTGAGAAGTAATCTGGCTGTCGGTAAGCTGAATCTGATTTCCCGCCGTGACAGAAATGTCGCCACCGCTGCTGTCGAAGGCCGACGTGCTGATGGAACTGCCTCCGGTCAACACGACGTTCTGGTCAGAGGTGATTGAGACAGTCCCCGCCGGGCCGAGTGCCCCAAAGTAAGGATCGCCGAGTTGAGCGGCTGAAATGGAGGAACCGTTGGCCAGGCTCACCTGCCCGGCCTGAATGTTGACATTTCCCCCGGCGCCGGCGCCAAGGCTTGCCGTGATGATCCGGCCCGCATGGTCCATTTGAAGCGAACCCACATCGAGTTGGATGTTGCCACCGGGAGCCGCAAAATCCGGAGAAGTGGTGAACGCCTGGATGCCCGTCAGCAAATCCGGCCCGCCCGTCAGCGTGTCCTGGCCATTGATCGAAAGCGTATCCGCAGTGATCTGCACATTGCCGCCATTCCCCGCACCGTAAGTTCCCGCGATAACAACTGAGCCACTGAGAAGATTCACCGTCTGCGCATTGATCTGGACCTGCCCCGCGTTTCCCTCCCCGTTGGAAGCCGCAACCGTGGTCGCAGCATTGCGCATTTCAAACGTGCCCGCGTTGATGACGATGTCGCCCGCGTTGCCAGCCGGACCAAAGAACGGTTCGGAACTGGCGTTGATCCTCGTCGTGGTAAAGGCCAGTGCATCGAGAAGAATGGACGATGCCGTGATGTCAATGCGACCCGCGTCACCCAAACCAAAAGTCGCCGCGGAAATCTGAGCGCTGTTGACGAGCTCAAGGCTGCCGGTCTGAATAATGATGTCCCCGCCCTTGCCCGTGTCTCCGCCAGTGAAAACGTCGCCCGTGGCGGTGGAAATCTGGGTGGCCGGCATGAAGTTTTCATCCACCAGGCCGCCGCCATCCAGCAGGATTGACCCCGCATTGATGTTGATGTTTCCCCCCGCTCCGAGGCCTGCCGTTGAGAGACTGTTAATCTGGCCCAGGTTCAAAATGTTCAAATCGTCGAGGATACCGACGTCGATTCCCTGGCCGTCGGTGGCGCCCGTGGTGTTGGATTCGATTTTGGAATTGTCCACCGTCAATCGGCCGCCGCGAATCACGATGCGCCCGCCGCCTTCGCCGCTGGCATCAAACCGCGCCTGATTCAGCAGATCAATTTGTCCCTGCTGCGGAAAAGCGGCATTGAACTGCGCCGCCGTCAGGGATGCCGGGTCCACCGGCACTTCGCCGGCAGACTGCACACTCGCCACATTGATTCGGCCCTGAGGGGCCTGAATGACCCCGCCGTCCGCAATCACATCACCGCCCACCAGGGTGATGCTTTGCATCGAAGGAACGCTCAGCGTGCTTTGCTGCACGGAAATGCCGCCGGCACTCGGCCCGAGAAATCCAAATGCCGCCACTGGCGCTGAACTCAGGCCCGAATCATCCGCATCCAATGCGGCGACAAAACGCGCGCCATCCGCCAGTTTGAGATAGTTCGCCGTGCTGGCCGCAAACGAACCGCTGACGTCGATCGCGGCGTTGGGGCCAAAGACCATTCCATTGGGATTGATGAAGAAGAAGTTTGCGCCCGTGATGTCTGAGCGAATCGTGCCGTTGATTGAAGAGGCACTGCCGCCGGTCACGCGGCTGAGGATGTTCTGGATGTTTTTCGGCCCACTAAAGGCCGCGACCTCTCCGGCGTTCAGGTTAAACTGGGAAAAACTCTGGAACAGGTTGTTGCCCCGCACCGAGCCCATCTCGGCCGTGATGTTGTAGTTCGGCCCGGTGACCGGACCGCTCGGACCAAACTTCCCGTCCAGGACAACCTGAGCGCGGCTGGTTTTTACGCCAACCGCGCTCAAGAGAACAATTATCCCGGCCGCCAACAGGCGCGCCTCGCGAGGAAACCTCTTAATCGATCGAGGTATCATCCCGTGACTTGCCAGCTTGACGCTTCAAGGTCCATCGAGCTTCGCCGCACCAATCACTTGAGTTTCACAAACACGAACTGGGAAGAGCCATCCGGCATGTCGATGGTGATCTTGTAGGTACCCCCACTCCGCCCGGCGACATTCCAGTTGTAATGCCAGTCATTTTGATACACGGCATCGGCCACGACAATTTCCTCACCCGCGACACAATTGGTGTACGATTGAATCCGGACTACTGGCGGCGTGCCTCCGGTAATAAACGAGTTACCGCATTTGAGGTCGAACTTGATTGGCAAAGAACTCGTCGTCGTCTTGGTTACCAAGGGAGAAGAGCAAGAGCCGCCCGTGCCATTAATCGGTGGATAGAATCCCTTGAACGTCAAACCGTTGACAATGACCGTCTGGTTTGCCGTCGCGACATTGCCGTTCCCGTCATTGAAGGTCCAGGTAATGACGTTGGTCCCCGAGGTGGTCGGCGGAAAGGCGTTGGTGGTGGTTCCAGTAATCGCGCCGGCGCACGCGTCAGACGCTGTCGGCGTTGGCAGTCCCCCCGGAGCAGTGGTGCAAAGGTTATAAGTCAACGTGGGCAACGCCGGCGCCTGCGGCGGTGCCGTGTCGGTGATCTCAACATTGAAAGTGCAGGTTGCCGTATCGCCATTTTCGTCGGTAACCGTCACCGTGACCGGCGTCTTGCCGATCGGGAAGGCGTAATTCTCTTCAGGACTCCACTGGCCGGTAATCTGCCCACAGCCGCCGGTCACCTGGGCTGCCGGGAACTTCACGGTTTGGCCACAAGTGAAAGTCACATCAGCCGGACAGGAGATCACAAACGGAACGCTCTTGGCCATGGTGTCCGAGGCAATAATCAGGTTCTCGATGTTCGTGCTGTTGAGCGTGAAGGGAATCAGCAGCGGGCAACCGCCATTCGAGCCAAAGTCAAACGGACCCGCAATCAGGTTTTCAAACTTCCACGTCCCATGGACCTTCAAATACTCGATCGTCTCATTGGCGGTTGTATTGGGATCGTCTTCCGGCAGGAGATTGGGGTCGCCGGTGTACTCAAAGCCGCGCAACCAAAGCGCGGTGCCGCCGCTGCCCTTGGTAATGACCTGAATCGTGCCGGAGATGCTCGTCTCTGTGATCACTTCCTGATTGATCACGGTATCCACCGTCAACTCCGCACAAGTTGCGGGCTCGATCTGCAAGCGATCTTCGAATTCGGCGGATCCATCGACGCCATCACCCACGGCGGCAAACAGGCGCGTTTGCCAGCCACCCAGCGAAGTGGCTTTGGTGCGGGCATAGCTGTTGGTCGACGCACCGCTGGGCGAGTTGGTGGTATACGTGTAGCCCGCCGCCGGCGCAATGCTGGCACTGGGAAGACTCCGACTCGGAGTCCTGACGGAATTGGTGTTCGAAGTCACGGACCGCATATTGACCGCGGCCCACCCGCTTCCGACGCCGTTGATGACGCCGCTGGCCCCGGCCTGAACGTTTTGCACCTGGCCAACAGCGATTCCTGCGAAGAGCGCGCACGCAAGTTTGGAATACCGAAGAGTTGTCTTTTCCATAACCGTCTTTCCTTCCACACATTAGTTGCTTCTGTCTGCGATGTTCGCCTGCAGCGCGTCAGCTTTTATGAAGGCCAAGATAAGAATGCATCCGATCAGGCACTGAGTTGCACCACACACACAACGAATACACCGGGAACGTTCTGTCTGGTAACCAGAACGTGCTGCCATCTAACGCCCTCACCTTGAGTATTACAAGCCATCATTTACAAAATCTTTACGGGCGCGCCGCTCCGGAAATACCGCGCTCCCGCCGCTTTCCGCGATTTTACGGACCTGCAAGGTGAGGACAGAAGTCAACGTCGCGGCAGCTACGTTATCGACCCGACGACCCCCTCGTTCGCCGATGAGTGCCGCCTCAAAGCAGGTAGGGAGCGACCACGATCCACCCGGCGATACAACAAACGTGCAGTACCTGGTCACAGCCGATCAACAGAATCGCAAGGTCCGGCGAGCGGTCACATTTCTTGAAGACTTTGATCCACCAGCGGATCGGAACGCGGGTATCAATGAACATATGCAGGATGGCCTGCACCAACCCGCCCACCCAGCCAAAGAGCAACCCCAGCAGCACGCCATGAATCGCTCCGTGAATCCAGGCCGCGGGGTGATTCCACCGGACTTTGTTGATGGCCATCCACTCGTTCTGGAGCAGCCAGTCTCCAATCAGGTGAACCATGAGAGCCTGCTCGAAAATGGTCAAGTTCATGCCGATTCCTGGATGGCAATGTGGTATGGGAATGGTTTTAACCATCCAACCGAACGGCCGCGTTTGCGTTGCCGCGCCTGCCCTGATGAAAAGTCAAAAACGCCAGGTGGGTTCGATTGAGGTCTGAATGCGATCTCACGCGCAGGTGTATAGACAGGTTTGCGCCGGGCTGCAAGCGTGATGACGGAAAAGGTGGCGTGCTATAGCGCGCGCGCCAGCAAGCCCCCCACCTGCGCCGGCAGTTCGAACGGAACATTGCGCAGATGCTCCATGGCCAGGGTCGTCAGCCATTCTCGCGAGGTTCGAATCTCCTTCACCCGGGCAAAGTAGCGCTCCCCATCCTGTCTGATCTCGTAATCAATGACCTCAATCTTCAGCGGCACCGCTTCCCCCTTGAGTTCCGCTTCGATACAGAGAGTCTTCGCCGTCGAGTCGATGCGCAGGCTGGTGGCACGTCCGTACGGCCCAAGCAAATTGCCATTGAGGTAAGCCGTAGCCAGCTGCTCCAACACTCGATCTTTCGCACTGGAAAGGATTCCCATACCTCAGGGCGCCGGCGGGTCCAGCTTCGGATGCCGGCGATGAAAGTCCGTCCCATCCTGATACCGCTTGGCCACGGCCAGCAACTCTGCTTCCCCGAACAGTTTCCCGATGAAGCAAATGCTCGTGGGTGTGCCGGCTTTGGAAAACCCATTGGGCACGACTACGCTCGGATGCCCCGTGAGATTGCCCAGCAACAAACCGTTCCCGGCGAAGGATGGAGCGACAATGACATCCACCTTTTGAAACACCTTCGCGGTGTCCTGGACCAACCAGTAGCGAATCCGCTGCGCGCGGAGATATTCCACCGCCGGAACCAATCGGCGGCGGCGAAAGGTGTTGGGCCACGAGCCGCCCTCCTGTTGGCGCAGCAAATCATCGTCGCCGCTCAGCGTGAGTTCATCAAACGCCGCCGCGCCTTCCGTTGAAAGCAAAAACGAAATACTGCCGAGCGGATAGGCCGGAAGTTCAATCGGGATCAAATCGATCCCCAGTTCACGAAGCTTGCTCAGGCTGGCCGTGCTGTTCTCTTTGCGATCACCCGTCTCCCGGGCGAAGTCTTTTTCGAGATAACCAATGCGAACCTTCTTCAAGTCCAGTTTCGCATCGTAATTGAAAGGCGCCTCGTAAACCGTTCCGTCTTCACCATCCGGACCATAAATCGCATGGAGCACGAGCGCGCAGTCTTCAACGGTGCGCGCGAGGGGGCCAATCTTGTCCATCGACCAACTCAGCGCCATCGCCCCCACCCGGCTCACGCGCCCATAAGTCGGTCGCAGCCCGGTCACCCCACAACGGTCACTCGGCGACACAATCGAACCGTAAGTCTCCGAACCGATACCAAACGCAAACAATCCCGCCGCCGTGCCGGCTGCTGAACCGGCCGACGACCCGCTCGATCCTTGCTTGAGATCCCACGGATTCCGCGTCTTGCCGCCATACCATATTTCCCCCATCGCCAATTCACCGAGGGTCGTCTTCGCCACCAGCACCGCGCCGGCCTCTTCCAGCCGCTTGATCACCGTCGCATCGTAATCAAAAACTTGATTCGTGTAAGGCGCGGCGCCCCAGGTCGTCGGAATCCCCTTCACCGCCAGCAAGTCCTTCGCGCCATACGGAATCCCATGGAGCGGCCCGCGATATTTCCCCGCGGCAATCTCCTGGTCCGCGCGACGCGCCTGCTGGAGCGCCAGGTCCTCAGTCAGCGTGACCACGCACTCCAACTGCGGACCGTATCGCTTCAGTCGGTCGAGATAAAATCGCGTGAGTTTCTCGGACGTTATCTGCCGGGACTTGATAAGCGTGGCCAACTCGCCCACGGAGTAAAACGCAATCTCGTCCAGATTGGCCGGCAGCTTTACCTTCGGCAACGGACTGGGTTTGAACTTGCGCCGCGCCGTTTCGAACTTGAAGCCGACCGGCAGCGGGTTGAATTGCATCGCCGGCGGCACCGAATTCGACAGCGGGAACTGGCGCATGGCTTCGTAGTTCCTCCGCTGCTCCCGCAAGCCCGGCAACATCAAATCGATCTCCGACTCGGAAAACTCGATGCCGATGAGCCCGTCAGCGCGCTCGACCACTTCGCGAGTGACGAGATTGGTATTGGTTTGTGCGAGCGCGCTGGTCGCAATCACACAACCGGCGCAGAACAGGGATTTGGAGCGATGCACGTCGGAATGTTGAAGCCGTGACCAGTCGCACTCAATCACTATTTGCAGCGAATACCGTGGGCAGATGTTCGCAGCTGTTCAAGTGAGCATGGTCAGGGCAGAACTTTCGCAGAGCTTTCACTTACGGATGGGAGAATCGTCCGCGTGCGCATTGGTGATTTGGCGACTGGTTGGAGAGGTCGCCTATCTCAATTGTTTCACCAAATGATTGAACGTTAGGGACAACGTGCGGCAATGGGAATGCCGATGCTGACGCCGGAGCAATTCTTTGCGCCCGCGAAGGACGATTACTGCATCGCACCCAATCTCGAACCTCATCCTCCACTAAGATCGTTTCCGGAAGCGCTCAATCAAATTGAACAGCAAAACGACGGAACAAAAGTTTTCTTGGATATTTGCGACGAGGAAGACGGACAGCCTATCGCAAATGCAGTTGTTGTCCTGACGCCTCGCCCGCAAAATGATTTCGAAAGTTTCGCCAGGTCCATCGGAACAGACGGCATTCGAGAGGCAGACGAAAAGACAGCTCGACGAATAGGCCAAGTTCCTATGGGCTTTAAGGTATGGCGGATTTTGTGGGATGGAAAGCTCCCACTCATTCCCACTCAATCGTCCCGGGCGGCTTGCTCGTGATGTCGAACACGCAGCGGTTCACGCCTTTGACTTCATTGATGATGCGGCTCGCGAGTTTCTCCAGCAGGTCGTAAGGCAGCTTCACCCAGTCGGCCGTCATGCCGTCCTGCGATTCCACAGCGCGAATGGCAATGGTGTAATCGTAGGTGCGTTCGTCGCCCATCACGCCCACACTGCGCACCGGCAGCAGCACGGCGAAGCTCTGCCAGATTTTGTAGTAAAGGCCGGACGACTTCATTTCCTCTACAACAATGGCGTCCGCATTGCGGAGAATTTCACACCGCGCCGGCGTGACCTCGCCAAGAATGCGGACGGCCAGTCCCGGCCCGGGGAACGGTTGTCGCCAGACAATTTCCTTCGGCACGCCGAGTTCTTCACCGAGCAAGCGGACTTCATCCTTGAACAAACATTTCAGCGGCTCCACCAAAGCGAACTTCATCTTCTTGGGCAAACCGCCGACATTGTGATGCGATTTAATCAGGGCGGCGGGATTGCCGCCGATCGGCACGGATTCGATGACGTCGGGGTAAAGCGTGCCTTGCGCCAAAAACTTGGCTTTGCCGGCCCGCTTGGTCGCTGCGTCGAACACTTCGATGAAAGTCTTCCCGATGATCTTGCGCTTCTTTTCCGGGTCGGTAACACCTTTGAGCCGCTTCAGGAAAACTTTCGAAGCATCCTCGTATTGCAGCTTGATATGGAAGTGCTTTCCAAAAACCTGCTGCACGACCTCCGCTTCGCGCGCGCGGAGCACGCCATTGTTGACGAAGATGCACGTAAGCTGATCGCCAATGGCCTGGTGCAAGAGCGCCGCGGCCACGCTGGAGTCCACGCCGCCGCTCAAACCCAGGATCACCTTTTCTTTGCCGACTTGCGCGCGGATTTCCTCGACGGCCTGCTCGATATAGTTGCGCATCGTCCAATCCTTGCCGCACCCGCAGATGCGGTGAACAAAGTTGGCGATGATTTCCTTTCCGCGCGGCGTGTGGACCACTTCGGGGTGAAACTGGATGCCGAAGAGCCGTTGCATGCGGTTCTCAATCGCCGCGAACTCCGAGTTCTCCGTGACGGCCACCGGCTTGAAGCCATTCGGGATCTTCGTGAGTTTGTCGCCGTGGGAATTCCAGACCTGAAGTTGCGTTGGCAGTTTGGCGAAGAGCGCGCAGGATTTGTCCTTGATGGTGAGCGTGCCCTTGCCATATTCGCGCTTTTGCCCTTTCTCCACTTTGCCGCCGAGAAACTGGGCGAACAGTTGTACGCCGTAGCAAATCCCCAGCACCGGCACGCCCAGATCGAAAATCTCCTGGTCCGGCAGCGGGGCTTTGGGTGAGTAAACGCTCGACGGTCCGCCGGACAGAATGATGCCGCTGGGTTTCATCGCGGCGATCTGGGCGGCGGGCGTATTAAAGTGCAGGATGGTGGAATACACGTTGCACTCGCGGATGCGCCGCGCGATGACTTGCGTGTATTGCGATCCGAAATCGAGAATGACGATTTGTTCAGTCATGGAATATCCCAAAAAGAGATTGTTTGCGGCTCACGAGAGTTTGACGAGTAAAAAAGTGCAGCACGGCGCACGCTCAGGTTTTATTCTCGCTGACTCGGCTTTCCCCGCTTAGCCTGCCACGGTGACAAAGCAAGTGCCCGCCCGCAGACTGATGTTTAGAATCGTGGACGGCCTGGCTTGTTTGCTGGGGTTCGCAGTCGTTTTCCTCATTGGTGCTTACGTCCACGCCTTTGCGGCGTTCGCCCTGCTGCCCGTCGCCATCGCCTTCTGCGCCCTGCGATTTTTCAAAGAGCTTTCGCGTCGCGCCCAACCCGCGAAGTGGCCGGCCCTCCTGTCCGGGAACGTTCTCATCCTCGCCTTGCTGCTCAGCCTGTTGTTTCTCGGATTCGAGACCTACTACCGCTTTATTTGCGATCGCACGGATGCGATGGGCAACACGTTGGTTTCAACGGCGTGGTACCGACGCTATTTCCACAAGAACACTCTGGACCTGCGGGACAACATTGAATACCCGATGGCGCGCGACCCCAACAAACGGCGCATCACCTTCGTCGGGGACTCCTTCACCGCGGGATTCGGCGTCAAGGACGTCGAGGACCGCTTCGTGAATCGGATTCGGCGCCGGCATCCCGAATGGGAGATTCACGCCGCGGCCCGGCCCGGATTGGACACCTCCACCGAGGTGGACCTCATGCACAATCTCACCGTCAGCAATCATTACCGGATTGATGTGGTCGTGCTCGTTTATCAGATCAACGACATCGGCGAAGTGATGCCTGGCTGGGTGCAAGGATATCGCAAGATGATGGCGGATGAGTTTCGGAACAGTTGGCTGTGTCAGAACAGCTATTTTGTAAATCTGTTCTATCACCGCTGGCAACTCCGGCAGGACGCCTACATGTCGAAATACTTTGACGAAGTCGAAGCCGCCTACCAAGGGCCGCTGTGGGAGATTGAAAAAATCGGACTGCTGGCATTTCAAAACCTGACGAAGGTGCGCGGCGGAAACCTGCTGCTGGTGGTGACCTTTCCCTACATGGACCAGGCCAAGAGGTTCAAGTCCGTGCACGAACAGCTCGATCGCTACTGGAAAGAGAAGGGTGTCGCGCACCTGGATCTGCTGCCGGTCTTCAGCAACTTGCCGCCGTCAAAGATAATCGCAAATCCCCATGACGCGCATCCCAACGAATACGCTCACCAACTCGCCGCCGAGGCGATTGATGAGTTTTTGCAACGGGAGATTAACCAGCGACGCACGACGTCGACCAACTCACCCTAAAGGCGACTCTCGAGAATCCGGAACGGCGGAACGACGAATTTGGCCGGGGCGTCCCAGCGGGTTTTAGTTGCCTTTGGACTCGGTGAGCGTCTTCACGACTTGAGCTGCGGCGGCGAATCCGAATGCTCCGGTTACGAATGTCGCGGTGCCATAGCCACTGCGACAATCCAGGCGCAATCTCGAACCCGCCTCCGGCTGCTCGCATACCTCCCCATTGCTGGCTGGAAAAACCTGCGCTTCCGGGGAGAACACACAGGCAACCCCAAAACCTTGCTTCGGGTCACGCGGAAACCCGTGTTCGTCGCGCAACAGTTTTCGCGTCGCCGCCAGAAGCCCATCGTGCGTGGAACGAGCCAGATCGTCCACCCGAAGCGCCGTGGGATCACGCCGTCCGCCCGCGCCGCCCGTCGTCACCACGGACGTTTTCCGGTCACGACAACGCGCGATGAGCAGCGCCTTCATGGGAGTCTGGTCAATGGCATCGAGCACACAATCGTAGTTGGCAGCAAGGAGGCGCTCGGCGGTGCTGGCGGTAAAGAGCATTTGTTGTGCATGCACGACGCAATCGGGATTGATGAGCTGCACCCGGGCCGCCATCACTTCGACCTTCGGTTTGCCAAATTCACCGGTCACGGCATGGAGTTGCCGGTTCACGTTGCTGATACAAACGTCGTCCAGATCCACCAGCGTCAATTGCCCCACGCCACTGCGGGCCAGGGCCTCAACCGCCCACGAACCGACCCCACCAATCCCCACAACGCAAACATGCGCGCGCCGCAGCCGTTCCTGACCGTCCTTCCCATACAGCCGGAGGATGCCACCAAAACGGGCCTCGTGATTCGTCATTGCCAAATCGGAATACGAAGCCCGGAAGAATTTCTCAAGCGAAACCAAACGTCTCCGGAGCGCCTTTCCTGCGGCTCAGTTCCGCTGCCGCATGTGGCCAAGGCTGGTCTCGTAGGGTGACGGAGGATGACCCGCGAGCTTGCGCGCTTTATTGATGACATAATCCCAATCCAGCGCGGGGCCGGGATCGGTCTTGTTCGTTTGGATGTGGTAGTGACCGATAACGCCTCCGAAAGCCTGGAGCTCCTCATCCGGGAGTTTCCGGGTAACCAACTTCCCTTCGGCGCCACGCGGGTAATCGCATTTGATCTTCGGGAAGATTTTCGTGAGCGCGGCGGTGAGATGCGTCAGCGCGCGATATTGCTCGGGCGTAAAGTCATATTGAGTCAGCACGCGCCCCTGAACCTCGCCCACGACCGGAGCATTGCGCGCCGGGCGGCCCACGAAATTGGTGGTACGAATCCCACCGTCGCCAAAGCGTTCCGGGATCGTGATACGCGTCTGGCCATTGGCATCCGTTTCATACCAATCCCCCAAGGGACTCTTTTCCTCGCTGGCGTAGGCGCCCATGTTGGCGATTTCGATGCCGACGGAGCGGCTGTTGGAGGTGGTGGCGTGCCAGGCGCGTTCCTTCAGGTCGAGCGTCTGGTAAATTGTTCCGTCCAGATCCAGCATGAAATGAACGCTCAAGTCGCGATGGTCGTGCAGGATTTTGAAACATTGCCGGCTGGTGCCGCAAACATCGTAGTGCAGGACGAATTGGTCCACCACGCGCTGAAGGGTGGGCAGATCCCATCCCCCGCCCCGCACCCGTTCGATCTCGTTCGTCGTCAGCCCCGCCACGCGAAGATTGTAGCGATTGGGCGTCCTGAAATCCTTGACCTGTTCCTGGGTCGTTTTCCAGTCCGACTCTTCGAAGGGAGAAAACCGGCGTTCCACCCGATAGGCGTCATAGCCACCGGGGTCGGTCCAAAGAACCACGGGAGTGCCAGTGTGGAAGTACTGGCCGCAGACGACGATCTCGTCCCCTTTGCGGGGCGCCAAACTACCGGGCCGATGAACGGTGGCACAACCGGTCAGCAACAGTAATCCCAAGGCCGACCCGACGAGACAACCACGAACAACTGGCGAATGCATGGTGAAATCCTAGGGAGGAGCAACGGCCAAGTCCAACGGGATTACGCGCCGCCCCTTTGACATAAAGATGTTGTCGTGCAGGCAAAAAAAACGGAGCGCGAATAAAAGCGCTCCGTGAAGTTGAAACCCAACCGATCAAACCGTCGGAACTTGCGGCGGCTTGGCAAAAATGTCGTGCTGACCGGGCATCGGCGGCTTGAGCGTGCGGAAGTCCCCAAACGTCATTTTGCTCGCATCCGTGTATAGCAAGTCGGGTCCGTACGCAAAAGTGGAGTTTAACATCTCATCCCATTCGACAACTCCACCTCCGTAAGCCGCTTCCCTGCCCATGATTGCAGTAAGCGTGCTGTCAGTGACCTGCGCAGCCTCGTTTATTGGCGTGTCCTTGATGATCGCGTTGATAAGGCTGATATGCTCGTAAACGTATTCCGAAAGCTTCTTGCCCGGCGCACGCCACGCCTCGCCGCCGGTGGGACGTATCTGGCCTGCTGGATTGGCTGTTCCCTTGCTGCCTACCACGGCTTCGCTGACCGAACCGAAATCACGTTTGATTTGGCCGCAATAACTGGCCATGCGGACCCCGTTTGCGTACTCGAATTCAACCGCGAAGTTATCCCAGATTTCGCCAGGTTTGTTGCCCAATTGCTGCCGACCACCCATGCCCCAGGCTTTGACCGGATGCCCCTTCATTACCCAGTTGCACACATCGATGTTGTGTACATGCTGCTCGGCAATGTGATCGCCGCACAACCAGATATAGTGATACCAATTGTTAATTTGACGTTCCAAATCCGTATCGCCCTTCACTCCGCGATGCCAAATCGGGCCGGTGTTCACCCAATACGCGCGCAACGCTGTCACATCGCCGATGGCACCGTCGTGAATGCGCTTGATCGTTTCAATGTAACCGGGATGATGACGACGCTGTGTGCCAGCCACAACTTTGAGGCCCTTCTTTTTGGATTCTTCAGCAGCGGCGTACATGATGCGACAACCCGGTCCGTCCACGGCGACGGGCTTTTCCGTGAAAATGTTTTTGCCGGCGGCAACGGCAGCTTTGAAATGCGCCGCCCGGAATCCCGGAGGTGTAGCGAGGATGACATAATTGACGCCCGGCACGGCGAGGGCCTTAAGGTAGGCATCAAAACCGCTAAAACAGTTCTGCGTTGGAACCTCAACGCCCAGACGGCCCAGGTTCTGGCGGCAACGGTTCACTTGATCCGGGAACATATCCGCCAGAGCGATAATGCTGGCATCCGCGCCGACTTCTTTCGCGGCATCCAAAAAGTCTTTGCTTGCCCCGCTGCCCCGGCCACCCAGGCCAATAACAGCCGCGTTCAGCTTGGGTTTGGTTTGGGCGTGCAGGATGTTTGGGAAACTCGTCACGGCTGCGGCTGAAGCAGCGACCAGCGTCGAGTTTTTCAGGAATTGCCGGCGAGAGACCGCCGCGTTCATTTTATCACTAGGTTGCATAGTTTTGTTTTCTATTTGCGGGCTTGCAATGAGATTGGTTCTTTCAGCAGCAAATTCAATCTTTTTCCACGCCGCTGATCCAGTACTTGGTCATTTCTTCCGCTGATGGCACCGCCAGCGGGCGCACAATGCGGAAGCCGATAAACGTGGCATCCGTATGATACCAAATACCCTTGGGCAATTGTGGGTCGGTCATCTTCCAGGATCGATCCGAACCGCGGCGCGCGGCGCTGCGCAAGGCTTGCGGATCATCATCCCAGGAACCACCGCGCGCCGAATGCGGGTAAGGCTGCGTGGCGCGGTTCCACGGGTCAGTGGCCAGGCCAAGGGCCGCCAGGGTTTGGTAATACTCAGGATCGTATTGATCCAGCACCCATTCGGTCACGTTGCCATGCATGTCGTAAAGTCCCCACGGATTGGGCTTCTTCTTCCCGACCTTTTGATACTTGGAATTGCTGTTGTCAAAGAACCACGCGTACTCGGGAAGTTTGTCTTCATCATCGCCGAACGAATAAGCCGTAGTTGTCCCCGCCCGGCACGCGTATTCCCATTCCGCCTCGGTCGGCAACCGGTAGAAGTGTCCCGTCTTGGCACTCAACCAATGACAAAACTTGTTGGCCCCATGTTGCGTCATGGCGATGGCCGGATAACCGCTCTTGCCCATGCCGAAGCTCATGTCCACATACGGTTTTGAAGGGCGCGTGACAGCGTCGGAGAGACTGTTTACCTCCTCCGGTGTCGCGTGGGTTTCGCGCGCTTTCAGTTCGTCATCGGGGTACATGAACAGCAGATACATGTCCCAGGTGATTTCATATTTGCCCATCCAGAACGGAGAGATCTTCACCTTGTGTTGCGGACCTTCATCAGGTTTGCGGCCCTTTTCCGCATCAGGGCTGCCCATCGTAAATTCACCGCCCGGAATCGCGACCATTTCGTAGGTCACCTCAGTGCCAGGCAACATATTGGTGTACGACTTCATGTCGGCCTGAGTCTTCTCAACCTGATTCGCGACAATCCGTTTGTAGATTTCCGGCACCGTCGAATCATCCCGGTCGTCCAATGACGCGAGACTGCCGAACGTGGTCGGCACAAACGTCCCGTCTTTCAACGAATGCACCTGGTAGTGCGAAACGGGCCGTACGGGATTATTCGTGAAGGTGGAAAAGAGGACGATGGCATCCGGCAAGGCGATTGCCGCATTCAAAAAGCGATTGGTCGCGCCCGCGAGTTTAAGGGTTGAAGTCGGTGGATTCGCACCGTCAAAGCTCATTAACTCGGCCGGCTCCTGATCTCCAAACACGCCAACCAACTGACTCTTCTTCTCGCCATCAAGCACCACGAGTTGCCTGGGCGCGCGCTCCAACGTTATGGATTTGAGCGGCGAGGCTTGGTATTTTCCGCCGGTTTCCTCAATCACGCTTACGTGCAAATTCGACTCGCCACTCACATAAAAGACAAACTCCTTCGTGGGCTGACCTCGGAAGTTGCCGATGAGATAAGACGCATCGGGAGGTACTCCCCCGATGCTCAACACTTCTTCCGGCTTGCCGCTATCCAGTTTTTCAATCCGGAGCGTACTGGTTTCGCCCGAGACGAGCGTTGCCACGAACTCCGGGCCACCAGTCTTCAGCGAGACTCGATTACCCTGTGCTTCCGGCCCGACTGCGGGTTGCTCGCTCAGTTGAGCCGGCGTCGCACTGCCGGTCCGAAACAGCGTGATGCGATTCTCCGGTTCATTGTTGTAAATGCTGCCCACGTAAAGATCCTGCAATGGCGTGTTGCCGGCGCCACCAATGTCAATGGCGACCACCGTGCTCGGTCCGAGGACTGCCGTGTTAATCTTCGTGGGGTCTTCGGGAATATTCGGGTTCTCCGCATCCATCGTGGAAATCATGTTGGCGTCCTTCGAAACAAACCCGAAGGAATCATGCTTTCCGTCCGTGAGCTTGCCGACGGCCATGCCCGTGACATCGCGTACGCCGGTGGCGCGCCAGTTCGCCCAATTGAAGAATTCTGATGAGACGCGGTAGCCGATGCGCGCCCGGCCTCGGGCCTTCTCCACAATCACGATATCCGTGTTGCCGTCACCATTGAAGTCGCCGGTCGAAAACAACTCCAGGTCCGTTTCATAAACAAACGCATGAGCGGCGGGCGTCGCGAGTACAACCGCCACGCCAAGGAGCGCCAACTGGTAGCGCCGCCACGCGGACGCGATCCACGCGCGGCTTCGCAGAGAAGAGGGTTCGGCTTTAGACCCGGTGGCCAACGGAACAGCATTCATTGTCATTTTCATTTGTTCTGACGACAACAAACCAGCGCATGTTCAGACACGCTGATAGTGTCGGCCTTCATTTGAACAGATTCCCGTCCGTTGCGCCATCCTACAAAATAGGGGAGGCAGGGAGGCAGTTGTGCTCATTCTAGGAATTAGAGTGGCGCAAGCCCAAAAGCATCCAGATGCCGCACCCCCAAAGCGTCACGCCGGTAACCAAACTCGACAGTACCAGAGCGGCTGCTATTGGTCCGGAGGGACGAATGGGGCGACTGGGTGGCATTGCCCTCTCCAGGACCATGAAGGGCATTTCCTTTGGAGAGCGTCGGTCCTTGGATGGTTCGGCCCACCCGGTCGACATTTGCTGCTTCACGCAATCCATCGCCCAGCGCCCACAAACTTCGGCAATCTTGTTTGCCACCAGCGCGGATTCCGCCGGGCTTTCGCTTAAGAATTGAATGTCCAACAGCGTCGTGTTGTTAACGCGACGCATGCTCAGCCGCTCTCTCAGAATTACCAGCGATTCGGAAGTCCGGAACCCTTGACCATTCCCGGAGCGCTCTCCCCACTTGCGGTTCAGGTCGAGTTCCTCAATCACTCTACCGAGGATGGTCTCGGACCCAACAAGTTCAAAGTCGGTTGCCGGAGCGTCAATTCTGTAAGTCACCTTGCCTTGGCCTTGCCCCAGATTGAGCGTGGCGAGGTCGAATTTGACTCTCGCTGTGGCTCGATACATCTCCGGCTGAGTCAACAGCCGCAATCCTGCCGCACCAACCAGAACCCCGAACAGGATGAGGAAGCTTGCAACAATCGGTTTTCGTGATTTCTGCATGTAACACTGAAGCGCAAGGTATTGACACTCGCCTGGCCACCTTGTTCACCCGCCTGGGTCGTCAATCGTGGCAAAGAGATTTTTTGACGATTCACATGGATTCTGCGTCTAATGAGCTTCTTACGATATGGCAAAGAATGGCAGTTCAGGCGGATGGACCTGGTTTATCGGGCTCTTGCTCGTTGGCGGAGCTATCGGCGGGGGCTTTTATTATTACAAGAACAAGGGCGAGACCACCCCGGAATACCAGACGGCAAAGATCAGCCGGGGCGAAATTGTCCAGGCCGTCACGGCCACCGGCCAGTTGAGTCCCGTGCTCAATGTGCAGGTGGGCAGCCAGATTTCCGGCAACATCCAGAAACTGTTTGCCGACTTCAATTCGCAGGTGAAATCAAACCAGGTGCTCGCCCAACTCGATCCGGCCACCTATCAGGCCAATGTGAATTCCGCCGAAGCGGAATTGTCCAACGCACAAGCCTCACTGGAACTGGCACAAATCAACGCGCGTCGCGCCGAGGATTTGCTCAAGGACAAACTCATTCCTCAGTCCGAGTACGACCAGACCGTCGCCACCCTGCATCAGGCAGAAGCCCAGGTGAAGATTCGCGCGTCGTCACTCCAACGGGCAAAAGTGGATCTGGGTCGCTGCACCATTTACTCGCCCGTGGATGGCACGGTGATTTCGCGCAACGTGGATGTTGGTCAAACCGTGGCCGCCAGCATGAGTGCGCCCATCCTGTTCCAGGTGGCCAGCGATCTCACCAAAATGCAGATTGACGCCAATGTCGCCGAAGCTGACGTGGGCGGGGTTGAGGTGGGACAGGAAGTCGAGTTCAACGTGGATGCCTTTCCGGATCGCACCTTCCGCGGCAAGGTGACACAGGTTCGCAACTCACCACTCACGGTGCAGAACGTGGTAACCTACGTCACCGTCATCGAGGTGAACAATGCCGACCTGAAGCTCAAGCCGGGCATGACCGCGAATGTCTCGATCATCGTTCAACGAAGGGAAGATGTCTTGCGCATCCCCAATGGCGCGTTGCGCTTTCGGCCGCCGGAGTCGGCGCTGCTGCCAGTCAAAACGAACGCGATGAACACCAACCTTGTGGCGCAGCCATCAGGTCCATCGACTCCGGGAACCAACCTGGCTGCCGGTGGCGAATCCGGCCGGCGACGCGGCGGACCGGGAGGACCCGGCGGTTTTGGCGGACGCGGCGGGCCAGGCGGGTCAGGCGGCGGCAGACCCCGGGAAGGTCGTCGCGCCATGCAGACGGTGTACGTTTTGGCTGACGGCCAATCGCCCGGTACTGCCACCAACGTGAAGCTAAAACCCGTTCGCGTGCGGCTTGGTGTTACGGACGGGATCTTCACCGAGGTGCTTGAAGGCTTGAACGAAGATGATGTCGTTGTCACGGGCAGCAACACGCCCACGACCGCTGCCGGCCCTGGTGGCGGACAAAATCCTTTCGGCGGCGGTCCCCGGGGATTCCGCGGTCGCTAGTCAACCAAAGGAACCCGAGTGTCGTCGAACGCCGTTATCGCCATCGAAAACATCCGCAAGGTCTACCAGACCGGCGAAGTGGAAGTGCCTGCCGTACGCGGTGTGTCCGTGAACATTCAACGCGGCGAGTTTGTGGCCATCATGGGGGCGAGCGGTTCCGGCAAATCCACCTTGATGAACATTATTGGCTGCCTGGACCGTGCGACTTCCGGCAGTTATCATCTCGACGGGGTGGATGTGTCTGCGTTGGACCGTGACGAGCTTGCGGACATTCGGAACTCGAAAATCGGCTTTGTTTTCCAGGGCTTCAATCTGCTCTCCCGCACTTCGGCATTGGAGAACGTCGAATTGCCCATGCTCTACGTGCGCCACTCCGTATCGCGGCACGAACAATACGAGCGCGCCTCCAAAGCACTCGAGTTGGTTGGACTCGCGGGTCGCGCCGATCATCACCCCAACCAGCTTTCCGGCGGACAACAGCAGCGCGTGGCCATCGCTCGCGCCCTGGTCAATCACCCTGCCCTGTTGCTGGCCGATGAACCCACCGGCAATCTCGACACCCAGACCAGCATCGAAATCATGGGCGTGTTTCAGCGGCTCAACGACCAGGGCATCACCATCGTCATGGTCACGCACGAACTGGACATTGCTTCCTTCGCCAAACGCAATGTCATCATGCGCGATGGCCAGATCGTCAGCGACAAGCTGGTCGAACGCCGGCTGAACTCGGAGACGGAGCTGAACCGCTTGCGCGATGAACAAAAGGCCGTCAAGTTGAGCGCATGAGATTCCTCGCTCCATTCCGAATCGCCCTGCGCGCGCTGCGCCGCAACAAGCTGCGCACCTTGCTGACGATGCTGGGCATCATCATCGGCGTCACGGCCGTTATTTCGGCCGTCAGTATCGGCACGGGAGCCAAGGTGGAGGTTGAGGCTCGGGTCGCCAGTATTGGCCAGAATGTTCTCACGGTTTTTCCCGGCAGCATCAGCACCAGTGGGGCCCGCGGTGGTTGGGGGTCACGCAGCACCCTTACTGACGCCGACGCCCTGGCGATCACCCGGGAGGTGGCTAACGTCGTCGCGGTAAGCTGCGAAGTGCGGGACCGCAATCAGGTTCTAGCCAACGGATTGAACTGGAACACGCAGGTACAAGGCGAATCACCGGATTACCTCAGCGTCCGCGCGTGGGAACTCACTTCCGGCGCGATGTTCAGCGATGCGGACGTGCGCAGCGCCGCCAAGGTTTGCATCATCGGCAAAACCGTTGCGGACGAATTGTTCAGCGGCAGCGATCCGGTCGGCCAGACGCTGCGCATCCGCGATATTCCCTTCAAAATCCTCGGTGTGCTCAAACCGAAGGGCGTGAACTTTTTCGGCCAGGACCAGGACGATACTGTCGTGGTCCCCTACACCAGCGCCATGCGACGTCTCTCCGGCCGCGACTTTCTGAGTGGCATCCTGATCCAGGCAGACAAGGCGGAAAACATGGAACGCATGCAACAGGACATCACCGCGGTGCTGCAGCAGCGACGCGGCGGGCGCGAACCCGACTTCATTGTGCGCACCCAATTGGAAACCGCCGAAATGGCCACGGCCACGGCCAAAACCATGACAATACTCGTGGGCGGCGTTGCGGCGATTTCCCTGGTCGTGGGAGGCATTGGCATCATGAACATCATGCTGGTAAGCGTAACGGAACGCACCCGCGAGATCGGCATCCGCATGGCCATCGGTGCGCGCGGACGCGACATCCTGCTGCAATTCCTCATCGAGGCGGTGACGTTGAGCATCATTGGCGGCGTTTTGGGAATTACCGGAGGAATCCTCGTTTCGAAAATCATTTCAGCCAAGGCCGGCTGGACTACGGTCACTTCCGAGACTTCCATCATCCTTGCGTTTGCCTTCAGCGCCGGCGTCGGGATTTTCTTCGGCTTCTATCCCGCGCGCAAAGCCTCCCAGCTCGACCCCATTGATGCGTTGCGCTACGAATAGACACAAACGGATGAAACAATTCGGGACGTGCGGTGTCTATCCGGTGGTTGAACGCTTTTCCACATGAACGGGAACTCGGAAGTGCTGTCCACGCACACACCGGCATTGTTCTCCGTCGCGGTAAGGCGAGCAACGGAACTGCTGCGCGCGGGAGAGGTCGTCGCTCTGCCGACGGAAACCGTTTACGGACTCGCCGCCAATGCACTCGAGGCAAACGCCGTGGCGAAGATTTACGAAATCAAAGGACGCCCCGCGCACAATCCCATCATCGTCCATGTCGCGAGCAACGAAATGGCCCGGCGCTGCGTGAGTCACTGGCCCGACGCCGCCACGCAACTTTCCAAGGCATTCTGGCCGGGGCCGCTGACCATGGTGTTACCCAGGGCAAAAGAGATTCCCGAGATTGTCACGGCTGGTGGCGATACCGTCGGCGTGCGTTGGCCGGGTCATCCGTTCATTCAGGCCGTCATACGCGAGTGTGGTTTTCCCCTTGCAGCGCCCAGTGCCAATCTGTCCAATCAGGTTTCGCCCACAAACGCCGAGCACGTTCGCAAGCAACTTGGAAACAAACTCGCGCTCATCGTGGATGGCGGGCAATCGCAAGTCGGCATCGAATCCACTGTGATTGATCTGGCCACCACTCCACCGCGCGTGCTGCGCCCCGGCATGATTCACGAGGAATCATTGATAGCCGTCCTCGGCGAACTCGGAACCCGTAACCTGAAATCCGGAACGCTCCGCAGCCCCGGTTTGTTGCGCAAGCACTACGCTCCGAAAGCCCGACTCAAGGTGCTTTCCTGGCGCGACACCGCTGACCTGAACTCTCAACTCTCAACTCTCAGCTCTCAACTGTCTCAAACTCACATCATCGCGCACACTCACATTCCGTCAGGCGAAGGATTCGGCGGCGTCAGCGTGATCCCGCATGATGCGGAGGCTTATGCACGGGCTATTTACGGCGAGCTACACCGCTGCGACGAAGCAGGGGCGACGCTCATCGTCGCCGAAGCTTTGCCGGAGCATGTTGAATGGCGAGCGATTGTGGACCGTCTGAATCGCGCGGTGGCTGATTGACGAACGGACTCGTTTTTTCCAAGCTTAGTAGATAAATGAAACCAGCGGCATTTGTTTTAGGGTTGATTCTAGCGGCTTTCACTCCGGCAGCTCAGGCACAGCAGCGAGTGACCACCCGTCCGCTCGCATTGGAGGAATGCATTCAAATTGCGCTCGAACACAACCTCGACATCCAAATCTCCCGTTTGGACCCGCAACTCGCGGGGTTTAGCCTGGCCGGCAGCTATGCCAGCTACGATCCCATTTTTAATGCCAGCGCGTGGCACGACTATAGTTTGACGGCGGCAAGTCGCGATGATCAGAATCGTGTTTTTCTAGGCTCGGAAACGGACACCGACAACGTCAATAGCGGCCTCAACGGCCTCCTGCCGTGGGGCTTCACTTACAATCTCGGCACCCTGATGAGAAGCAGCGACGGTCTCCAGGGAACGAACAGTTTTGCGAATGCCTTTGACAGCATCGGCATTTCCATGCGTCAACCGCTGTTGAAAAATTTCTGGATTGATTCGACGCGCCTCCAGATTTTCACGGCGAAAAAGAACCTCAAAATTTCCGAGGCCGGTCTCCGCAATCAGATCATCACCACGGTAACGCAGGTGGAAGAAGCCTACTACAACCTGATCTTTCAAAATGAAAACGTAAAAGTTCAGGAGAAGGCGCTTGAGCTGGCAGAACGTCTGGTCGCGGAAAACCGCCGCCGCGTTGAGGTGGGCGCCTTGGCGCCCCTGGATGAAAAGCAGGCGGAATCGCAGGCTGCCACGAGTCGCGCCAATCTGCTCGATGCCCAGGCGAATCGTGACACCGCCGAACGCGTGCTGAAGGCGCTCTTGAGCGACGACTACAACGTATGGATGGATGTCCGCATTGAACCCACCGAGCCGCTGCTGGCCATTCCGCAGACCCTGGACCTGCAAAGCGGCTGGCGGAGAGGTTTGGAGCTGCGTCCGGATTTGCAGCAGGCGAGATATCAAATCGAAATCCAAACCAAGCGCATCGCGTATGGCCGGAATCAGCTTTTTCCTCAGTTGGATCTTTTTGGTGATTACGGATATACCGGGTCCACACCCTTCGAAGATGGGCTGGGCGCCCCCCTGCCCCAAATCACGGACCGCGACAATCCGAACTATACGTATGGCGTGTCCATCAGCCTTCCTCTGGCAAATACCGGAGCCCGCAACAGCCTCAAAGCGGCCAAGGTCACAAAAGAACAACTTGACCTGCAATTACGCCAACTGGAGCAACGAGCGCTGATCACCATTGAGAACTCCATGTCCGACGCGCGGATCGGTTACGAACGCATCGGTGTCACGCGTCAGGCAACTCAGTACGCCGAAGCGGCCCTGCAAGCTGAACAGACCAAGCTCGAAAAAGGCAAAAGCACCACGTTTGTGGTTCTTCAACTGCAAACCGATCTCACTCAGGCGCGGTCCGCAGAAATCCGGGCGCTGGCCGACTACAATATCTTTCTCGCGCGGCTGGCGCAGAATGAAGGCACCACGCTGGAACGCCGCAAGATTGATCTTCAGTTCAAGTAACTGGAAGCTTCATCGCGGAGGCAACTGC
The DNA here is from genome assembly GCA_036274115.1 of Verrucomicrobiia bacterium. Classification (GTDB taxonomy): domain Bacteria; phylum Verrucomicrobiota; class Verrucomicrobiia; order Limisphaerales; family JADLHS01; genus JADLHS01. The sequence continues at coordinate 16,890 of DASUGI010000258.1, read as the reverse complement.
AGCCAACTGGCGTCACCTACGAAATCCGTTACCAGTTGAGAAACGTCCCGGGCCTTGATGGGTAAGTACTTTCCCCGCGCCTCGACACAACTCACCGCCGCCCCGTTTTGAATGGCGGCTTTGGCTTCGAAGATCCGGCCCTTGCGATTCTCCACCAACTCGCCAGTAACAATCATCTCCACCTCCGGCGACAGTGGCTGGAGATAACGCACGTTCAGTTCAGCACAGTAGGCAAAACGACGCGTCGCCACGGCGCAGGCCCATACCATGACCTCATCCAGCACCGTCGCGGTGATTCCGCCATGCACCACGCCTTTGAAGCCCACATGTTCCGCACACGGCCGAAAGACCGTTCGCACCACGCGGCCATCGGTCTCGAAGCGCAACTTCAAGCCCAGCGGGTTCGCATCACCACAAACAAAGCACGAATGCGTGTGCGGCAGTTCCTTCATTTCTCCGCCTTCGCCCCAATTTGTTTCAGGAAGGGTTCAATGGAGCGCGGACGGCCCAGAAATTTCTCAATGGAGATGTTCACGTCACGCGAATCGCCGACGGAATAGATTTCCTTGCGCAGTTTCATCCCGGTCGAACGGTCGAAAAACCCTTTTCGCGACTGCTCAAACACCGTGGCCATATCCGCAGCAATTGCATCCGCCCATGCATAGCCATAGTAGCCGGCATCGTAGCCGGTGAAGTGACCGAAATACGTGATCATCGCCGTCCCCTCCGGCGGAGGAAAAAACGTCTCGCCCAGAGTTTTATTTGCCAGTGGCAAAGCTTCCGTCGTGTTCCGATCCGTGATCTGCGTGTGCAAATTCAGGTCCATCAATCCAAACGAAAGCTGCCGGCGATAATGACAACCGTAAGTCGCATACTTGGCCGCCTTGAGCTGACTCAAAATTTCCGGCGGAATTTTTTTGGAGGGATCACGATAATCCGCCGCAAAGCTGTCCAGCACACTCTTGTCCCACACCCAGTACTCGAGCATCTGCGACGGAGCTTCCACAAAATCGCCCGGCACATTGCTGCCGGAGAAACGGACATACTTTGCGCGTGTCAAAATGCCATGCATGGCGTGACCGAATTCATGGAACAGCGTCACTACGGATTCATGATCCAGCAATGAAGGCTTGTCGGCCGTCGCCGGTGTGAAGTTGCAGACCAGGGAAAGGACGGGGCGTTGATATCGGCCATCGGCCAGGCGCTTGCCATCAATAATGGAGAACACGGCAAAGTGATTGTATTTGCCGTCGCGCGGATACAGGTCGAGATAGAAAAAACCCAGCGGCTCGCCGGACCTGGCATCGCTCACGGCCCAGAGTTGCAAATCATCCACCCACTTGTAGGGCGGGTCCAGCCGTTCAAACTTCACGCCAAAAATGCTCTGGTAAATGGCGAACATGCCATCCAACACCGGCTGCATCGGAAAGAAATCCCGCAACTGCTCGCTGTCCACATTGTATTTCGTCTTCTTGAGCTGCTCCGCGTAATAACGCCAATCCCAGATATGAATTCGGGCATTGGCGTCTCCCGTTTCTTCCGCCTTGAGCTTGCGAAACGCCGCGACCTCCGCATCAAACTTTGGCTGTAACCCGTCCCGCAGCTTTCGCTCGAACTCCAGTGCGGTGGCACCGTTCTTCGCCATCTTCACTTCGAGCTGATAGTCCGCCCAATTGGTGTAGCCCAGCCTGGTCGCGATCTGATAGCGCAACGCCAGCAACTTTTCCACCAGGGGCGCGTTTTCGGGTGCGAGCCTGTCGCGTTCCGTCGCTACCTGCTTTCGCACCGCTTCGCTCTTCACGTGCTCCAACACGGCGAGGTATTGCCACGTCACATTCACGTGAATGGTGTATTCATCCTCGGCCGTCTTCACTCCCGGAGCCGTCAAGAGCGAATCCGGCGCACCCGCCAGTTCCGCTCGCTTGAACTTGAGCGACTTCCTCGCCTTGTTCACGTTGCTGTCGAAGTCCGTGCTGACGTTCGAAAGCTCCTTGCGCAGACGTTCCACTTCATCACGCTGCGCCTTGGGCAACGCCAATCCCGCGCGGCGATAATCGCGCATGGTTTCCTCCAGCAAACGCGCATCTTCCCCCGTCAACTTCGGATTGGAGTCGGCATACGCCTTCACCGCGCGATAGACATCCTCGCGATAATCCAGTCCTACCGCCCATTCCTGCAAACGCTTGACGACCTCCGTCGCGGCCTCGCGAACCGCAGCGTTGGTGCTCGTCTCTTTGATGAGATACAGCCGGTTCATCGCCGTGCTGATTTGAAAACCGATGTCATCCAACGCGCCGACCGTGTTGCTGAATCGCACATGACTCGCATTCAAACGGCCAATCGCATCGAGTGCCGCATTGGCAATGAACATCGTTTGATCCGCCGTGACCTTGACGGCTTCGGGCGTGGTTTCGAACTCCGGCAGGCGCAAAACGTTCTTGAACTTGGCGCCGGACTTTTGAATCTCCGCGAGTGATCGCGGGGAGGCTGGAGTTTGAGGCGATTTGGAAGTAAGCGAACAGGAAACAGCCATGGCAACAAGTGCGAACAACAACACCAGTTTCTTCAACATGCCGCGCACCCTACCCGCCACGCGCGAGGGCTTCAAGCCGATTTGCCACGCACTCGACTCAACCGAGCCGCTCGTAGCCCCGACGCAACATGCGCTCGGTCGTTTCCCAGTTCACGCACGCATCGGTGATGGAAACGCCGTACTTCAATTCGTTCACCGGCCGGGGAAACGGCTGGTTGCCTTCGTGCAGATGACTCTCGACCATCATGCCGATGACCGACCGCGTCCCGCCGGCGCGTTGCTCGATAACACTGCGCCAGACATCCTCCTGACGGGCATGTTGCTTCTCTGAGTTCGCGTGACTGCAATCCACCATCATCACCGCGGGCAGGTTGTGCCTCTTTAACACCGCTTCGGCCTCCGCAATACTCGTCGCATCGTAATTCGTCCGTGCCCGGCCACCGCGCAAAACCACATGCCCGTTGGGATTGCCGGTGGTGCGCACCACACCCGTCGCGCCGTCATAATCAATGCCGAGAAAACTGTGAGGACTGCGCGCGGCGCCCATCGCGTCGATCGCCACCTGCAAACTGCCATCCGTCGCGTTCTTGTAGCCCACGGGCATGGAAAGGCCGCTGGCCATTTCGCGATGCGTCTGGGATTCCGTCGTGCGCGCGCCAATCGCAGCCCAACTCACGAGATCCGCAATGTATTGAGGCACGATGGGATCGAGAAACTCCGTCGCGGCGGGCAAACCCATGCCGGTGATTTGCACCAGCATTCGCCGTGCGATTTTCAGTCCCGCCTCAATGTCTTGCGAGCCGTCAAGGTGCGGATCATTGATCAGACCTTTCCAGCCGATCGTCGTGCGCGGCTTTTCAAAATAGACCCGCATAACGATTTCCATGCGGTCGGCCAACTCCTTGCGCAATGCATTCAGGCGATTGGCATATTCCAGTGCTCCTTTTTCGTCGTGAATCGAGCACGGCCCAACGACCACCAGCAACCGCGGGTCTTCCTGCCGCAGGATGCGAGTAATCCGTTCGCGGCTTTGGACCACCGTGGCCGTGGCTTCGGGCATGGCCGGAAACAGTTCCTTGATCGCCCGCGGCGAGGCGAGCCGGACAATTTCGCGGACATGCAAATCTTGCGTCTTAAACATCGGCGCGCAGTATAGCGAGCGACGGAGCGGGAAAAAGAAAAGAAATTGAACTGGTAAATGGATCAGCGATTTCGCTCGCCCGGAGGGCGAACCGACAATAGCCCGGCGTTTCAACGCCGGGTTGCTGACCGCATCGCAGAGTCCCGAAGGGACGGCTGACATCACTCCGCAAGCGTCGAGTTGCTTGGACTTATCCTTTCAAAAACACGGCAAGCATGATGCCTAGAATGGCCAACACCGTGGTAGCGCCACGCCACAATCTTTCGGATGGTAACGGCCTCACCTGTGTTTTTAATGTCTGCAAGTCCAGGAATAGTTCGCTAACGGACATCAAGCAAAAAGCCGACGCGACAATCAAAAGGGTCAGTCAGCGGACATCGTTGCCATATGCTCATACCACACCGTTCGACACGATGAATGTGAAATAGTTCAACGCGCCGTATCATTGTTGCGCCCGGAGATTTGCATTTCATCCAGCGCGACGAATATGATGTAAATCCTCGGTCTCACACATCGGCGCGCAGTTGGCGGTGAAGTGAGCAGACGAAAGAAATTAAAGCAAAGCGGGCTTTAGACAGTTCAAGTTTTGCAGATTTCCGCCACGCACCCACCGTCCCGGAGGGACGCCCGAAAATAGCCCGGCGTTTCAACGCCGGGTTGGCTCGCAAGATTGCACGAGTCCCGAAGGGACGGCTGACATCACTCCCACAAATATCGTTCGTCGTATTCAATGCGATGTTTCTGCAACAACGCCACAAACTCCTCCTGAAACGTCACTCGCTTGTGATGCTCGGGCTGTCCCCGGATGTAATCCACGACAGCTTCAACACGCGATTCGCTGACGCTGAATGCACCGTACTTTTCTTGCCAACCAAACTCCCGCTGATCCGGAAATGTCTCATGCACCCACTTCGATGAACCGCCTTTGATCAATTGCATCGCCTTGGCAATGGACATCGTGGGTGGAATTGAAAGCAAGATGTGCACGTGGTCTTCTACACCACCAATTTCGACAGCCTTCATCTTGTTCTGCCGCGCGATTCCACCCAGAAAGGGCCACAACCGTTCTGCCAACGTAGCTGAAATAAGTGGACGCCGTTCCTTCGTGCTGAAAACGCAGTGATGGTAAGAGCTGACGTAGGACATGCCCGGTATTCAGCCGTCCCTTCGGGACTCGCGCAACAACGAACTTCGTTCCCGGCGTTGAAACGCCGGGCTATTGTCGGGCGTCCCTCCGGGACACGGGCAATTTGGAAGGTCATCGTCGTTGTGAGGCGTGGTATGCTCACGCTAATCGCAAGACCAATGGCTTTGCCCCGGAGGGGCATTCGACAATAGCCCGGCGCTTCAGCGCCGGGAAATGGCATGGTGAATCCCAAGTCCCGAAGGGACGGCTGAAAGGCCGAAAGAACGACGCCAAATTCCATTCCATCATTGCTTGCGGCGGTTGATTTGAGTTTCATCTAGCGCGACGAATATGAGTTTAACCGCGCCGACGACGCCCCACGCTTCCCCATCGCCCCGCCAGCGAAAATTGCTGGTCGCCAATCGCAGTGAAATTGCCATCCGCGTTTTCCGCGCAGCCACCGAACTCGGCCTGCGCACTGTCGCGATCTATGCTCAAGAGGATCGCCTCGCGATCCATCGCTTCAAGGCGGACGAAGCTTACGTGGTCGGTGAAGGCAAAGGGCCGGTCGGAGCGTATCTCGACATTCCCAGCATCATCGCACTGGCGAAGGAAAAGGGCGTGGACTTCATCCATCCCGGTTACGGATTCCTGTCGGAGAACGCCGAGTTCGCGAAGGCTTGTGCCGAAGCGGGAATCACATTTGTGGGCCCGCGCGTGGAACTGCTGCGCATGATGGGCGACAAAACTGCCGCGCGCTCGCTCGCGCAAAAGGTCGGCGTTCCCACGTTGCCGGGCACGGAAGAACCGATCGAAGATCGCAGCGAAGCGTTGAAGACCGCCAAAGAAATCGGCTTCCCGCTCATCATCAAAGCAGCGTTCGGCGGTGGCGGGCGCGGCATGCGGGTAGTTCACAAGCCCGGTGATTTGGCGGACCTGCTCGACGAAGCGCAGGGCGAAGCCGGACGTGCGTTCGGCAATCCAGCAGTGTTTCTGGAGCGCTACATCCCGCGCGCAAAACACATCGAGGTGCAGATTCTCGGCGACAAGCACGGCAACGTGGTTCACCTCCACGAACGCGACTGCTCCGTGCAACGGCGGCATCAAAAAGTCATCGAGATCGCTCCCAGCGTCGAGTTGGATGAGCAGGTCCGCACGGAGCTTTGCGAGGCTGCGGTGAAGTTGTGCAAGGAAATCAGCTACGACAACGCGGGCACGGTGGAATTTCTTTACGACCAGGACACGAAGGAATGGTTCTTCATCGAAATGAACCCGCGCATCCAGGTCGAGCACACCGTCACGGAAGTCATCACGGGCATTGACCTGGTCCGCTCGCAAATCCTGATCGCCGACGGCAAACGCATGCACGGTGAGGATGTGGGCATTCCCGCGCAGGACAGAATTCCCCGCAACGGTTACGCCGTCCAATGCCGCATCACCACGGAAGATCCGGAGAATAAATTCCAACCCGACTACGGGCGCATTCTGACGTATCGCTCCGCCGGTGGTTTCGGCGTGCGCCTTGATGGCGGCATGGGTTACGGCGGCGCGGTGATCACGCCGTTCTACGATTCGCTCCTCGTCAAACTGACCGTGAGCGGACCGACGTTTGCGGCCGCGTTACAACGCATGGACCGCGCGCTGGCGGAATTTCGCATCCGCGGCGTCAAGACGAACATCCCCTTCCTCGAGAACGTCATTCACAACGACACGTTCAAGACCGGGCAGGCTTCCACGACGTTGATTGATACGACGCCGGAATTGTTCAAGCTCAAACCGAAGCGCGATCGCGCAACGAAACTGTTGACGTTCATTGCCGACGTCACGGTGAACGGCAATCCCCATGCGAAAGGTTACGTGCCGAAGGAATCAATGGCCGCCGCGCACGTGCCCGCGTTCGATCACAAGCAAACGCCGCCCAACGGCACCCGCCAGATGCTGCTTGAACTCGGGCCAAAAAAATTCGCGCAATGGACGCTCAAGCAAAAGCCATTGCTCGTCACGGACACCACCTTCCGCGATGCGCATCAATCGCTCTTCGCGACACGTCTGCGCAGTTACGACATGCTGGCGGTGGCGGATGCCGTGGCCCGGCGCACGCCGAATCTGTACTCGTTGGAGTGCTGGGGCGGCGCGACGTTCGACACGGCGTTGCGTTTCCTGCACGAAGATCCCTGGTCGCGATTGCGGGCGTTGCGTGAGAAGATCCCGAACATTTGTTTCCAGATGTTGTTCCGCGGCTCGAATGCGGTCGGTTACTCGAATTATCCCGACAATGCCGTCGCCGGTTTCGTGAAGCACGCGGCGGAGGCGGGCATGGATATTTTCCGCATCTTCGATTCCCTCAACTACCTGCCGAACCTCAAGGTAGCCATGGAGGCCGTGCACGAAACCCACGCGGTCTGTGAGGGGGCAATCTGTTACACGGGCAACATTCTCGATCCCAAACGGGCCAAGTATTCTCTCAAGTATTACATCAAACTGGCCAAAGAGTTGGAGAAGATGGGCGCACACATCCTGGGCATTAAAGACATGGCGGGCCTGTGCAAACCAGCGGCGGCGCACGCGCTGGTGAAGGCGTTGAAAGAGGAGATCGGCATCCCCATCCATTTCCACACGCACGATACGAGTGGGATTGCCGCGGCGAGTGTGTTAAGCGCGGCGGAGGCGGGCGTGGACATTGTGGACCTCGCAAATGCGTCCATGAGCGGTTCGACCAGCCAGCCCAATCTCAATTCGGTGGTGGCGGCGCTACAATTCACCAGGCGCGATACGAAGCTGGATTTGGATTCGCTCAACGAATTCGCGGATTATTGGGAACAGGTGCGGACGTACTACGCGCCATTTGACACTTCGCCCAAGGCCGGCAGCGCGGAAGTCTATCTGCACGAGATGCCGGGCGGACAGTTCACCAATCTCAAGGAGCAGGCCGCTGCCATGGGTTTGGCGAGTCGCTGGCCGGAAATTGCGCGCACCTACGCCGAGGTGAATCAACTCTTCGGCGACATCGTGAAGGTCACACCGAGCAGCAAGGTGGTTGGCGACATGACGATGTTCCTCATCACGCGCGGCATCAAGCCGACCGACGTTTTGAATCTCGAACCCGGCAGTGTGCCCTTCCCGGAATCGGTCATCGATATGCTCCGGGGCGGACTGGGACAGCCGGTCGGTGGCTGGCCGAAGAAATTGCAGCATGTCGTGCTCGGCAACCGCAAGCCGATCAAGGGTCGGCCCGGCGCGGAACTCAGACCGCTGAACTTCAAAAAAATTCAGGAGGAACTCACATCCCGGCTCAAACACGAGGCGACGATGGACGACGTGTTCGGCCACGTGATGTATCCCGAGGTGTTCTCGGAATATTCGAAAAAGGTTGCGGCGAATGGAGACTTATCCGTGCTGCCGACCCCGGCATTCTTTTACGGCATGAAGCCGGGTCAGGAGATCTCGTTGGACATCGAGCCGGGCAAAACGCTGTTCATTCGCATGGTGAACATCGGTGCGGTGGACGCCGAAGGAAAACGCACGGTGAACTTCGAGTTGAACGGCATGAGCCGCCAGCTTTCGATTGCGGACAAGTCCGTGAAGCCGCTGGTGAAGGCCCGCGTGAAAGCGGACCCCGCCAAGCCCCACGAAGTGGGAGCACCTATCCCCGGCCTGGTAACGGCGCTATCCGTGAGCGTGGGCGCGAAGGTCACCAAGGGCGACAAACTCGCGACCCTCGAAGCGATGAAAATGCAAACCACGATTTACGCGCCCTGCGATGGCGTCGTGGACCACATTGCGGTCCACGTCAGCGATGCGGTGGAGAGCAAGGATTTGTTGCTCAAATTAAAATCAACCTGAGTATCGCGACTGAAGAGCGGGTGAGAACGTGACCTTGAAGACCTGTTCTTACTGCGGGAAAGACAATGAGGCCAGCCGGCAGCACTGTTTCGAGTGCGGGACGGAACTGTCCACCGTCGACGAGGTCAAGCCCGCTGTAGGAATCGTTCACGCCAGGCATTGTGCGTTTTGCAACACGCAAAATCCCGCCGGTAGCGAGGTCTGTTCGATTTGTGGAAATGATCTGATCGCAATCCATCCGGAATCAAACTCGTTTCAAGCTGAACCTGAAACGCTGGAACTTTTTGGCCCGGTTCTGGAATATGAGTCCGAGCACGGGTTTTCCCATCCTGATTGGGAAAAGTTTTCGCAGCAGGTGAGTGCCCGCGTTCCGCGAACCTCCTGGGATGTCGTGTATCGCCAGGCCGCCCGGGAATGGGTCGGCCAACTTTGCGAGGACCTGGGTGGCGACTATCGTGGGTACGAATCACCGCACTTCCTGTTGATGTGCGCGGAAGGCCAGAAGATCAGTGACACGCTGCTTCAATACTCCGAAAATGCTCAGGCAGCGATAATGGCGTGCCTTGGAAAACTGAGGAGCCGCGAAGTTTTTGGGAAACAAACTTTGCTCGTATTCAGCGAGGACGATGACTATTTTACCTACATTTCCCATTTCTACCCGGACGGAACCCACACCCTTTCGTCGGGTGTTTTTATCAGCGCAGGCTACGGGCATGTGGCCATGCCCTTTCGATTTGCCTTTTCAGCGAAAGCCGTCCTCACCCACGAGTTGGTTCACAGCAGCCTTTTTCACCTGCCCCTTCCCACCTGGCTGAATGAAGGCCTGGCCCAGCGCATCGAACGTCAAGTGGGCGATCACGGATTCAGAGTGGATGGCGAATTGGCTCAACGTCACCGCACCTTCTGGAACCCCGGGAACATTCAGCGCTTTTGGGCAGGGTACTCCTTCGGTGAACCGGGCGATCCGTCCGAATTGAGTTACAGTCTGGGAGAGATTCTGGTGGAGCTACTCAACATGGATGGCACTGTTCCCGCCGCCTTTCTCGACTTCGTGAGTCAAGCCGACTGGCGTGACGGCGGCCAGGATGCGGCGGCGCGCATTTTGGAGAAGGACCTGGGAGCGGTGGTTGAAGGCTTTCTCGGCCCGGGAGAGTGGCGACCGAATCGCAAGAAGTTGAGTGACTTGTTCCAGTCTCCAACCGATTCTGTCGCCAGCGAGGCTGACCACAGCAATGGTGAATCGGCAATTTGAACCTGGTGTCATGAACGACGATAAACTCAGCACAAATCAAAAAGCGCTGCACATCAATCTGGACGCGCACAAGTACGGCACGTTTGCCGAAATTGGCGCCGGGCAGGAAACCGCGCGTTGGTTCTTCCGCGTGGGCGGGGCCGCGAGCACCGTAGCCAAGACGATTTCCGCTTACGACATGACGGTGAGCGACGCCATCTATGGCTCGACGGAGCGTTACGTCAGCCGCCAGCGATTGCAGGCCATGCTCGAGCATGAATGGAAGTTGTTACTGGAACGCCTCGATCAAAAGCGCGGTGCGACGAATACGTTTTTTGTTTTCGCCAACACCGTGGCGACCCGCCGCTACAAATCGCTGGAGCCGGGCAACGGCTGGCTGGGGGTTCGTTTTCAGACGCAACCGCACGAACCCTCTTCGGAAATCATCATTCATGTGCGGATGCTTGACAAAGAAGCGGTGCGGGCGCAGGAGGCGCTGGGCATCGTGGGCGTGAATCTCATCTACGGCGCGTTTCACCAACACGGTGAACCAACCAGTCTCATCGGTTCGCTGCTGGATGGACTGGACGAAGGTCGCATCGAGGTGGACATGATCAAGTTTTCCGGCCCCCGCTTCGCCGGCCTCGACAACCGGCTCATGGCATTGCAACTGGTTCAACAATGGTTGACCGAAGCGGCGCTCTTTACCGCGGACGGCGAGACGATAGTTCCGGGAGAATTGCTCTACAAAAAGCCTGTGCTGGTGGAGCGCGGGAGTTTTCGACCGCTCACCAATCCAATGCTCGACATGTTGGAACGAGCCCGGGAGCAATTTGTGAAAGATCCGGCGCTGGGCGGCGAAGAACCGGTCACGCTCATGGAGATGACGCTGCGGCAACTGCAGGTCGGCAACGCCATCGATCACCGGGATTTCCTGGATCGCGTCGATACGTTGAGCGCCCTGGGCTGGCCAGTATTGATTTCCAATTTCCTGCGCTATCACCGGCTGGTGATTTATCTGTCGCACCACACGCATAAGCCCATCGGCCTGCCGCTGGGCATCGTGCGCTTGCGCGATGTGCTCGATGAGAGGTACTACACGGACCTGCCCGGTGGTTTGCTCGAATCGCTCGGCCAGCTCTTCAAGAATGGCGCGAAACTCTATGTCTATCCTTCACTGGACCGCCAGACGGGAAACCTTTCCACCGTTGAAAATTTTGAAGTCACTCCCAATCTCCGTCATCTCTACGCTCACCTCGTCGAGAATCGTTTCATTGAAAACATTCGCGATTACAACCGGGACTGCCTTTCCGTTTATTCGGGCGACGTTTTGGAAAAGATTAAAGCCGGCGATGTTTCCTGGGAGGAGCACGTTCCACCGCCGATCGCGTGCGTCATCAAGGACAAAAAGCTGTTTGGTTGCCGCTGACTAAACCACCACTCGTGATCCCGGCGACACACTCATTGCGTATCGTCCCCTGCTTTTCTTCAACCGGACGCGAGTCGCAAAAGCACTCGAAAGCAAAGCGGCCTTGAGTGTTTTTGATTTCGCACCCACCGCAAGGACGCGTCCTTGCCTCAATAGCAGCACGTGGGAAAATACCGGCATGATCTCATCCACGTGATGAGTCACCAATACAAGGGTGGGCGAATCCTTCTTTGAGCCGAGACGCTGGAGGAATTGAAGAAAATGCTCCCGCGCGGCGGGATCAAGCCCGGCGCAGGGTTCATCGAGAATCAACAGTTTGGGCCGCCCCATCAGGGCACGACCAATCAAGACGCGCTGACGTTCGCCCTGCGACAAGACGCGCCACGGACGCTCGGCGAGATAAGCGCATTCCACCTGCCGCAGCAATCGCTGCGCCCGAAGCCGCTCCGCGCGCGTCACTCGTCCCCACAGATCAATCATGGCGAACTTGCCGCTGATGACGGTTTCAATGGCCGGCTCATCATCGTTCATCATCTGGCGAACCGAAGAACTGACGAGCCCCACGCGTTTGCGAAGTTCGCGCCAGTCGGATTCCCCATAACGTTCTCCCAGCAGGAAGACCTCACCGGCCGTCGGCATCAAATAACCCGTCAACGCACTCAGCAGGGAAGTTTTGCCGGAGCCGTTGGCACCGAGAATCACCCAGTGCTGGCCTCGCTCGACGTGCCATGAAACGTCGCGCAGAATTCTGGTCCGCCCACGTTCAACTACAAGATCACTGACGCGCAGCACGTCAGTTTCAGTGCAAGTTGGTTTTGCGGAAGGCTTTTTCACGTCGGATTCACGGCTGGCTCATGCGCCTCTGCCCGTGCCCCAATTTTGGGCAAGCCCCCAGCCGACCTCAAGGCGCGTTTGCCGATGGTCGACGGAAACTCTTCAATGGCAGTGCCGCTCTGAACGCGTGCCAAGCGGGCGTTATCCGGACTAACCATTAGTCGCAGAGGCATGTCGGTTGCTCGGGATGCGTTGTGACGTACCCGAAATTAACCAGGCGAATTGTGTGCACCAGCACAGTGATTTGGCTGGCGGTTTGCACTGCCTTCGGGGAAACCGCGGACCTGGAACAACAGCTCGATTTGCTGATGAAGCAAAACGCCGCGCTCCAGGAGACCGTAAAGAAACAGCAAAGCACCATCGACAGTCTCAACCAGCGCGTGGGAGACATCGAGAAGAGTCGCTCTGAGGACTTCAGTCCCGGCAAACCGTTGCCGAACGAGCGGCCCGACACTGGCGGAGTCAAGTTCGGCCCGGTCAGCATTGGTGGCGAAGGCGCTGTCGCGTTCTTCTCCGGCCAGGCGAACAGCGCATTCCCCGAAGCCCAGTTTCGCGTGGATGAAGCCAAGTTGTTCTTTGAAGCACCGATCTGGGGCGATACCTATTTCTTCACCGAACTGAACCTGGCCACGCGCGAAGACGACGACATCGATCTGAACCTGGGAGAGTTGTATCTGGACTGGGAAGATCTCTCCAAACTCTGGGGCGAGCAGCGCCAATTGAATCTGCGCATTGGCCGCATCGATATCCCTTTTGGCGACGAGTATCTCTATCGCGATGCCATTGATGACCCGCTCATTTCTCACTCGATCTCCGACTCCTGGGGCGTGGATGAAGGGCTGGAGCTTTACGGTTCGCTCGGCAAGTTCAGCTACGTGGTGGCGGTGCAAAACGGCGGGGTGTCAGGCACGCGTGATTTCGACGGCGACAAATCCGTGTCTGGCCGTCTCTCCTGCGATCCAAACCACTGGCTGCATTTCAGCTTGAGCGGAATGCGGACGGGCGACCTGGATGCGGAGGACGACGAACTTTCGGAAGTCTGGTTTGGCGGCGGCTGGTTTCGTTCGATTGGATCGCCCGCCACAACGACCTTCCATGCGAACCTGGTGCAAAGCGACATTTCCATGAAGTTTTCGCGCGGCCTTTTGCGGGCGTTTGGCGGCTACGCCCAATATGATGATAACGACCCCACGGCCAACAATCGCCGCAACTTTTATTACTATTCAGTCGAAGGTGTTCTGGACGTGACAAAGAAATTTTATACCGCGGCCCGCTTCGGTCAGATCTTCGTTGATGGCGGCTATCCCCTGCCTGGCCAGGGAAACGTCGGCACTTACTTTTTCAGCCCGTTCGCTCCGTTTGCAGAAGAGCTGTGGCGCTGCAGCATCGGCCTGGGTTACCGGTTCAGTCCACATTTAATCGTCAAAACCGAGTACAGCTTCGAAGGCGGCAAAGAGGTGGGCGGCGCCAGCCGGGATAACGTAAACGTCTTCGCTGCTCAGGCAGCGTTCGGATTTTAATGAAGGCCATCGCGACCATCATACTCATCTTTGCGGTTTTGGTTGCGCACAGCGGCGAGATTCGTGGCACCGTGCGCGCCGAGGGAAAGCCGGAACTGGCCGGGGAGGCCGCCGGCGGAAAGTATGACAGCCGGAAATACAAATTCGTCGAGCGCGTGAACTACGCGGAGCTGCGAAATTTCGTCGTTTACATTGAAGGTCCATTGACCAATTCCGCCGCGGCCACCAACGCGACCGCGCGCGTGGACACCAAGCGCGTCAATCAAGAGAAGGCGAACTTCACTCCAGCGGTGTTACCCATCGAAGTCGGCACCACGGTCGAATGGCCGAACAACGACGATATCTTTCACAACGTGTTTTCCATGTCCGACGCCAAGCAATTCGACCTGGGTCTCTACAAGGGAAATCCAAAAGAGAAACGCGTTACCTTCGATAAGCCGGGCCGCGTGGAAGTTTTTTGCTCCATCCACGCCAACATGCATTGCGTGGTCCTCGTCCTGGAGAATCCGTTCTACGCGGTGACCGACAGCGAAGGTCGCTACGTCATTCGCAATGTCCCGGCCGGCACCTACAAACTGAAAGCATGGCACGAACGCTTGCCCGCCCAGGTGCAGGAAATCACCGTTGCCGCTGAGGGAGAAGTGAAGGCGAACTTCACACTCGGGATCAACAATCTTCCCAAGTACTGACATGGGCAAACTCAAGCGCGCCATTCTGCTTAACTTCCGCACCAAGGTGATCGTGCCGGTGGTGGCCGTGATGGTGTTGTTGATGGCCACCTCCATGTGGCTCATCAACGGACGGGTGACGCATCAATTGCAGGCGCAAGCCGCCGAACAACTCGCTACGGCCGATGCCGTCCTGGGTCATGCTCAGAAACTACGCATGGGCTCGCTGCTGGCCTCCTACCGCAAAGTCGAGAGCGAACCCATGTTCAAAGCTCACGCCGCCTTGTTCGATCCCTCGCAGGGAGGCTTCTCTGAAACCGCCCAGAAAACCGTGCGCGGCTTCCTCGATAAGATGATCGAAGAAAAGTTTGCCAAGGTCATCATGGTTGCCCCCGCGGAGGGATCACCCTTATGCGCGGCCGACGATGCCTGGGTGAAGATCGACGAGTTTGAAGGCTCCTGCCGGGGACTCGCCGCTTCGGCGATGGCCAACGGCCCGATTGCCGGCGTCGTGCGCAACGGAGATCAATTGCTCGATGTGGTGGCCGTTCCCCTTCGGCTGAGAGATGAAGTTGTCGCGGCCTTTGTGTTCGGGGTCGAAAACACGCTTCGTGATGACATTCGCGAACTGGCCCGCGGAGAAGCGCTGCTGCTGCTGGACAATCAACCCATTGTCTCAACCGTGCGCGAACGACAATTGGAATCCTTGCTGGTCAATCAAATTGCCGCCGCCGGACACTCCACCCGCGGCAAAATCGACAAGCTGATTCTCAATGGCGAACACTTTCTCTGTCTCAACGGAACGTTGCAGTCCGCCCGTTCGGCCGGCCAGCTTGGCTACATCATTCTCTCTTCCTACGAAAAGCCGTTGCAGGTGTTGCGCGAGACGAAGCAGTTGATCCTGCTGGTCAGCATTGTGGCCATCGTCGTCGGAATCACCATCGTCTGGCTTTATGTCCGGCGCGTCACGGAACCGCTCGAGGATTTGCGCGAGCACACCGAGGCCATCGGCAAGGGTGATTTTACTCGGCGCGTTGAACTGGACTCGCGGGACGAATTTGGCGATCTGGCGGAAGCGTTCAACCACATGACGGAAAATCTCAAGCTCTCCCGCCAGCAATTGGAAGCCACCGTCGAGACACTCAAGACCACGCAGGCACAGTTGATTCAAAGTGAAAAGCTCTCGGGCATCGGCGAATTCGTGGCCGGCGTGGCGCATGAGTTGAACAATCCCCTCACCTCCGTGATGGGATTTTCGGAACTGCTGCAATTGGGCGACACCAATCCGGAACAAAAGCGCCACCTGGAAATGGTTCACAAAAGCGCGTTGCGTTGTCAGAAGATTGTTCAAAGCCTCCTGAGCTTTTCACGACATCATCAACCGGAGCGAAAGCTCGTGTGCGTTAATAAACTGGTCGAGGCTGTGGTTGAAATCCTCGCCTACCAGATGCGCACGAGCAACATCGAGGTCATTACGCAACTCGACCCAAAACTTCCCCAAGCGATGGTCGATCAGCACCAAATCCAGCAGGTCGTCCTCAACATCGTCAACAACGCCCGCCAGGCCATTGAAGAGCATCGCCCGAAAGGTTGTGTGCGCATCTCCAGTGGCGTGGCCGGCCGCAACGTCCGGATCACAATTCAGGACGATGGTCCCGGCATCCGCGAAGAGAATTTGTCCAGGCTGTTTGATCCCTTCTTCACCACGAAAGAAGTGGGTAAAGGCACCGGCCTGGGCTTGAGCCTGTGCTACGGCATCGTGAAGGAACACGGCGGAACGATTCACGTCCGGAGCAAATACGGCGAGGGCGCCACCTTTTTCATCGAACTGCCAATCGCGACGGATACGGAGCACAAAGCGAAATCGATGACGGGCAACACGGTCTTCACCAGCAGAAATCAACTTTCCGGGAATGGCCGCAACGTGCTCGTGATCGACGACGAAGAGCCCATCCTCCAAATGGTCAGTGAAGTTCTCTCGCGCTCGGGTTATCAAGTGGATGTCGCTTCCGATGGCGAGAGCGCCTTGAAGCGCCTGAATAATCGGCGCTATGACCTGACCATCTGCGATTGGAAAATGCCTGGCCTGAATGGCCGCGAGGTCTATGAACGCATCCGCACCACCGACCTGGGCGTGTCCGAGCGGTTCATTTTCATGACCGGCGACGTCATCAATGATCGCATCCAGGAATTCTTGAAACAGGAAAACAAATTCTGCCTTTCAAAACCGTTTTCAATCACGGAATTCGAGCATGCGATTCAGCAGGCCCTGCCGAAGAACTGAATTCAAAGCTGCCGGATTTCTTCCCAAAGCGGTTCCAGGTCAGGGTCGGCGAGGGCCATGCGTTTAATCTCCTTCTTCTTGCCCACCTCCAGCGCTCGTTGAAACCAGCGTCGCGCCAAATCGAGGTCCTGCATCTGGCAGGCATAACAAGAGAGGTTGTAAGAAATAACGGGCTCTTCCGGAAACTTCTCCAGCGCCGGCTCCAGTGCCGCTCGAGCTTTTGCCACGTTGCCGCCGGTAGCCCGGCGCAGCGCATACGACCGATGCAACCAGCTGTTGGC
>DASUGI010000257.1:0-11394 GCA_036274115.1 Verrucomicrobiia bacterium | reverse complement strand
AGGATTAATGCTTGCGCCTCCTCTCCCCGTCCCTCTCCTCCATGCCATGGAGGAGAGGGAGACCAAAGCCTGGGAGCGCCGGCGTCCCGCCGG
This sequence comes from Verrucomicrobiia bacterium, assembly GCA_036274115.1. Lineage (GTDB taxonomy): Bacteria > Verrucomicrobiota > Verrucomicrobiia > Limisphaerales > JADLHS01 > JADLHS01. The sequence continues at coordinate 11,301 of DASUGI010000257.1, read as the reverse complement.
CGGGTCCACGCCCAGCCGACGCCACTTGCCGGCGAGACGCCGGCGCTCCCAGGTGAACAAACAGAAGCCTCTCCCCGCTGAACGCGGGGAGAGGTTGTTCGATCAAGCCTCCTATTCCTTGATCGATGCCCAAATCACGGCACTTCAACGACGCGGAAATAGGCTTTGCCATCCCCGCTGCGAGTGGAGGTTGTCATCGAGATGTTATTCCCCGTGCCGTTGGTTACCGAACCAACATTCAGCCATGTGCCCGTGAGGTCGGACACGGATTGCACCTGATACTTCTTGCCGACTTCCGAGGCGAACTCAATCTCAGCCGCCGTGTAGATCTTGACGATGAAGCCCGGTTTGTCGCTCGGATTGAGCGGATCGCTACCCGCTTGCAATTCCGCGGCGTCACTCACGCCATCGCCGTCGGTGTCCTTGATCATCGGGTTCGTTCCTGCCGAAAGCTCAAGGGCATTGCTCACGCCGTCGCCGTCGGAATCATCGTTGCCATCATACAGATTGATGGAACCGAATTGAGCAACCTCCCACTTATCCGAGAGGCCATCATGATCCGCGTCATCCGTGAGGTCCGCGATGGATGCCTTGAGCAGACCAACGGCATACGAGGCATTGTGGACACCAAGACTGCCTTCCACGTTGACGAATTGCCAGTTCCAGGCGGCTTGCAGAAAGCGGTCCTGCCAGTTGGTCCTGGTGGAGATGCTGGTTTTGACCAGGCCATCCGCCACATAATTGCCATCCGCGCGGTACTGCGAGTTCGGCAGGAGGCGCGACAATTGATTCAAGAGATTCTGCACTTCGGTTTGCACCCCTTGAATCACGCCGTCACCGTCGTAATCCTTGCGGACCAGATTGAAACTCTCCACCGGGCCGTGGCACTTCGAGCAAACATCCGTTTTATCAACCAGCGTCGTCCCGTCCGAGTAAGTCATGCTGAACGTATGGCCACCGGCTTTGGTGAATGCCGGATCGCTTGAGGCGACGGGTTGCATGTGACAACCCACGCAGACATTGGAGACGACGTAACTATGTGTGCTGCTGGGAATGAACTTGCCATACGTCCAGCCATTGACGCCTTCGACCATGTCGCCCGCGGTGCTGTCGTGCACGCCAAAGCTTGAGCCACCGGCCCAGGTCGGCAGACCCAACTTGTAGTTGACGATGTTGTCCTCCGCAGAACCATTGCGGGAATGGTGACATTCCATGCAGAGTGCACCGAGACCGACATTGGTCACCGTGGTGCCTTCGGGCAACGTGTAAACATTGGCCGCGCGCAATTGATGCGGATTCTCCGGATCATGCGGATCATGGCACGCGGCACAGGTGATCGCTTCGTAAACGGTGTTGGTCACGTAAGGAACGTTGGTTGTTCCCGCGTGATCAATGTATTGAACGAAGCCGGTCGCCGTGTGGCAGCGAACGCAGTTGTTACGGTTCGCTCCGGACGGGGTCTTGGTGGCAACCGCATGGCGCGAATTATTCCATTCGGCCGTCTTGTAGTGATGGCTGAGACTGTCATGGCACTGCGCGCAAGTGCCCGCCGCCATGGTTGTGGAAATAAAGTTCGTATTGCCCAATGAGTACGCATGCTGGCTACCCGGACCGTGGCAACTTTCGCACTGAACATTGGAAACGTTGCGCAATGCCGCGGGCATGGAAGACCAGTTCGTGCTGTTAAAGTTGGTCGGGAACACCCAACCCGTTTGCGCGGCGATGTCGTCCCAACCGCCATTGGCCGAGTTGGTATTTCCATCGAATCCAACCACGTGGCAACTGATGCAGTTCTTGCCAAAATGATCCGTGCTGACGCCGTTAATCGCATCTTCAAACGCGTGCGCGTGCAGAGTTTGTGACCACGGCACGTAGGTGTTCTCGGCAACTGCGCCGCCGCTATGACAAAGCGCGCAGGTATCGGCGCCCAAATACGTGCCCGCCGTGATCCGCAGTGACAGGTTCGTGCTGCCGCTGGTGGTGGTGATGATGGATACATTGACCGTGTATTGACCAACCACATCCGGCTTCAGCAGCGCGCGACCTGCAACCTTGAGCGATGACCGGTCCGACATCCGGTAGGGCGGCACGTTCGCACCCAGCGGACTGTTCGTCAGCACGGCAAGCGAGCCCACGGGCGCATTGGCGATCGACCAGGTTACCACAGGAACGTCGGTGTTGGTGACGGCGACATTAATCAGCGCGTCCAGGTAAACGGACTGGTTCACGCCGACCGTGGTCAAACCGCTGCCCACTTGCGCGCCGGTCAAACTGTATTGTTTGATTTCCTGGGCCGTCAGCGGACGCACCGTCAGCACACCATTCAAAGCTGCGGCATAACTGCGCGAGATAAACGCGGCGCCCAGCAGTGCCATTGTCGCCAGACAAACGGCTGCTCTTTTCGTGGAGGAATTTCTCATATTTGGACCCTGTCTTGATTAGTATCGGACATCACCCGTGCTCGTGATGACTCTAGCTGAGTCCGCAAGTGAAGCTATCCGCCTATTGCCAAAAACCCACCATCGCTTGGCCAGGGAATGATTAGCCAAAGCCGCCCTGCCCGGAGCGCGGATCGCCGAGTCCGCGTGTTTCAAAATCTCGAGACGGCAACTCGCGGACAAGGCTGTCCGCGCTCCTAGCGACGGCGCGAACGGCTCACTCCTTTGAGGCATTCGAGAGCCGCAATCCGGACCTGAAGTTCCGTCGTAATCCCTTTGAGCTTCTCCGTTTGCTCCGACTGAACTTGCTGCAGTTGCTTGAATGCCGTCTGTTGATCCGCCTCTGAGCCCGATTCCTTCGCCGCGGCCAGTTGCTTTTGAGCCTCCTGCACTTTGCTTTCCATCTCGCGAACTGCCAGCGTGAACTCCGCCAACGAAGCCTCCCGCAGAATTCCCGCCGCATCGTCAAAGGAGCGTTTCTCGAAATCAGGAATCGTGCGCACCAACTTTTCGCTCAACGCCGGGTCCACCGTTGCCGTCACCGGCGCGGCTTGAGCGACTGGTGCAACCGCGGCGGCCGTCGACGCGCCGACACGCGCGATGGCACGGCTCAGATCTGATTCCAAAGCGCTCTCCCAATCCGCCGAGAGTTGCGCGATTGTTTCCGTGCGTCCCTGTTGGGCAACGGTGATGCCGAGGTAAAAAACTCCGCCGTTGTTATCCGCCAACGGCAGCAACCCATCGTTACTTGCGGACGTCTTAGCCGCCGCGTTCGCACCCGGGTCGCTTACCGCCACTCGAATCTTGTCTCCTCCGAGACGTTCGTACTCGGACAACAATTCTTGTACGCGCGCGGCGAAGGCAACCGTCGCCTCCGGCAACGCCTCGAATGTTGACGGCGCATAGAAACGGATTTCAACAGGCGCATCCAATCGTTGTAAAACTGCCAGCGTCGCGTCCGACAAAGTTTGCGTGTCCGTGGGCACTGCCGCAATTGCCTGGCGGTTCGAGTAGCGATAATGAACATAGCCGCCCGCGAGCAGGCCAGCCGCAAACGTCACGAGCAACAGCACCGGCACTCGCGCCCCACCGCGATTCAATCGTTTGTTGCGCATCGCATCATTCGCGTCGGTCATTTGTGTTTTCATAGGGCGCTCAATTCTCTCTGTCATATTCCGACTTGCCAACTTGCCCGCTCGTTGGTGAATTAGGTCCACTGACTCCCCATTGTCCAGAGAAGAACAACGCAGGATAAGCATTCGGCAATATCCGGATAGCCCGACTTCTACTCGAGTTTAGCATGTAAAAAATGCAAACAGGCAGACATGCGTTGGGATGGACAACAGCAGTCCTGATTGTCTGGCTCACAAGCGGTGCAGCAGCGCTGGCCGAGGAAGTTCAACACCTGAGCATCACCCAACCCGGCGGCATGCCCGGCTGGCCCGTCATCACTGGAATCCAACGAAGCAACAACACGACGAAGATTACGTGGGACGGTCCGTCGGGATATTACCAACTGTATTACAAAACCAATCTCGCCAGTTCCACCTGGTTGAAGCTGGGCAGCCCGAATCTGAATCGTACCACAAACATCACTTCGCTCCACAGCAACCTCTTTTTCCGCGTGGCCGGTCCATCGCCGCTGTATGCGGGGTCCAAGAGCTGCCTCGAATGTCATGCCAACATCCACAGTTCCGAGGTCATGACGCCGCACACAAAGGCGTTCACCTCGCCCGCATTCGTTGCCGCTGGCGGCCAGACCAACAAAAACTGTCTGGCCTGCCACACCGTGGGATTCGGCCTGCCCAGCGGATTCAAGAGTGCCAGCGACTTCCGCAGCACCAACCTGCTGGCCGGTGTGCAATGCGAGAGTTGCCACGGCCCGGCCGGAAATCACGTTGCCAACGAAATGGACCTCACCGCGCGTCCGCGCATCGACATCGCTTCGCAGGTCTGCGGCGGTTGCCACTCGGGTTCGCACAATCCCACTTTCGAAGAATGGAACAGCACGGCTCACGCGATTGTGACCGAAGATATGAATCTCACGAGCCGCATCAACAGTTGCGGCCGTTGCCACTCGGGCACAGCGCGTCTGGCGATGGTCAATGGCATGTCCGCCACCACGATTGCAAACACTCTGACCAATGACGCCAATGTCGCGATCACTTGTGCGGTCTGTCATGATCCACATTCGGTCCGCCCCTGGACCAATGTGCTGACGGGTATCGTGACCACCAATCAACTGCGTTACCCGGTTGCTTCGACCAATTACTTCTCGCTCAGCACCGCAGCGACGTTTACCAATCGCTACGACATCAACATCTGCGCGCAATGCCATAACGACCGTGGCGCCACGTGGACCAGTTCGAGTCGTCCACCGCATCATTCGCCGCAATACAATCTTTTGATGGGTTCCGTCGGCATCAACCAAAACGGTGCAAACGCCGCCACCAATGCCACGCCCGCCGCGCACGCCACGATGATCCACAATCAATGCGTGGGTTGCCACATGCCACACCAGGCTCAAGGCGCTGGCCATGCAGCTATGACGGGCCACTCGTTCAAAGTTGAAACCTACGAGAGCTGCCTGACCTGCCACCCGACCAATCCCGAAGGCCTGGTTAATTTGACTCAGAACTTCGTGGTCAAACCGCGGATGCAACAAGTGAAGGCCGCTCTCGATTACTGGGCCACCACAGCGTCCCCGATGATTCTCCGCACGAACTACGGTGCCCTCGCCTGGGAATACACCACCCCCGGAGAACTTTCGTCAGGTACCCGGGGTCCGACCGATGCGCAACAGGCCTTGATCCCTGCCGCCATCAAGCAGGCGCGCTTCAATCTCTACATCGTGAACAATGACGGCAGCTTTGGAGTACACAATCCGCTTTACACCATCAACCTCCTGGACGCCGCGTATTACTGGGCCGTCTCGGAGTCATTCCAATAACCCGGTGAACGCATGACAACATTTACGTCGCGTCTGGTTGCAACGTTATTCGCGTCCCGCGCTCGGGCCGTGACGCTGGTGTTGACGGTGGTTGGCCTCGGCTTTGGTGCCGTCTCCTGTCGCACCGTCAATCGCGTCACCGTGATGCTCCCCGATGTGCCCGGCGCTAAATACATCGGCTCGAAGGAATGCGAGCAATGCCATGAAAAAATCTACAAAGACTTTCAAACCGCCGATCACTCGTTGCTGGTAATGGGCGGACCCAACGCGCTCAACGCCGGCTGCGAATCCTGCCATGGCCCGAGCAGTTTGCATTCGGATTCCGGTGGCGAAGTCAAACCACCCTACAGTTTTTCCGCCGGAAGACCCATCGCCAACGACTCCGGCGCGAATCGCTCCACGCCCGTCGCGCGCTCCGTGGACACGGTTTGCTACACCTGCCACGCTGAAGTGCGCGGCCAATTCGGTTTGCCCAGTCATCATCCCGTGCCCGAAGGCCACATGAGTTGTACCGCCTGTCACTCGCCGCACAAGGGATTCGCGCACGTCGGCGGCAGCACCGCCCTTCGGGCGCAGGATGAAAACTGTCTCCAATGTCATCCCGCTCAGCGTGGGCCATTCGTGTTCGAGCACGAAGCCATGCGCGAAGGCTGCACCGCCTGTCACGGCGCTCACGGAACGGTCAATGCCAAGCTCCTGACCGTGCGCGATGCCAACCTCTGCATGAAGTGCCACTTTCAACAAGTGCAAGGCGGACAGATTCTGATTGGCGGGCACGACCACAGCGCGGCGCTGGTGCAAGGCACGTGTTGGACCGCCGGCTGCCACGAAGCCGTACACGGCTCGCGCGTCAACTCCTCGCTCCGCTTTTAACCCGCAACAGCAACCGCGATGAAAAAGGAATTTCGAGGGAAGAAGCAAAGGGTGAAACGAGCGGGACTGCCACTTTCAAAGTCGTGCGTGATTGGTGCTGCCTTGATCGCGAGTGCGGGGTTCGCCTCAGCGGCTGACGAACCAAAGGACACGTCCAATTTTGAAGGCGGCGACGCCGGCAACAACTGGGTCGAAATCGGCGCGGGCGGGATGTTGACCTCCGGCAGCAACTCCCAGGCGGAGCAATCGCGTCAGTTGCCCAACAACGCCTTCGGCGGCATCCAGGACCTGCACTTTCAACATGACGTCGCCAAGGGCGTCACCTTCTCGCTCGATGGCCGCGCGATCTTCGACAATCACGACTACGGACTCAATCTCCTGTTGAAGAAAGAGGACGCCTATTTCCTGCGCTTCAACTACGAGAACTTTCGCACCTGGTACAACGGCAACGGCGGTTTCTGGCCACCGGACGCCTCGTGGTATCCCTTCCCGAACGGCGACAATGCACTCGCGCTTGACCGCGGCAACATCTCGTTTGAAGGCGGGGTCATGTTCAAAAATGCGCCCAGCCTCACGTTCAAGTACGACCACTACTACCGCGACGGCGAGAAGTCTTCCACCATCTGGGGGCAAACTCATCCCGGACTCAGCAATCCTCCGCGCGGCCTCGTGCCTTCGTTCTACGACATCGACGAAAAGCGCGACGCATTTCAATTGGACGCGAAGCACACGATCAAGAAAACGGATTTCGGCGTGGGCCTGCGCTATGAAACCGCCGACCTCAACAATACGCTGAAGATCAATCAGTATCCCGGTGAACCACCCGTGGCCGGCGTGCCACAGGACCGCAAGATCACCGACCGCCAGGATGTTTCCTATGACCTGTTCAACGCACATGCGTTCAGTGAAACGTGGTTCAGTCCCAAGCTGCTTTTCTCCGCCGGCTTTCTCACGTCGCACCTGAACAACGACGTGAACGGGAATCGCATCTACGGTGGCGATTACGACGTGGCGTATTCACCCAATCCCGGGAATGGCGCGGGTTACACGAACCTCATCAGCAGCGCGGACGAGCATCAATACGTGCTCAACCTGAACCTGATGTCCACGCACCTGAAGAACTTTACGATTGTTCCTTCGGTGCGGGTGCAAACCGAGAACTGGAATGCGGACTCCAGTGCCACGCAAACTTTGGGCAACAACGCCACGGGCCCGTTTGCCAGCAATGCCGATGGCGATGACTTTGATATCCGCGAGCGACTCGACCTGCGCTACTCGGGTTTCACGAACTGGGTTCTCTATGCACAAGGCGAATGGACGCAAGGCAACGGCGACCTGAATGAAACCGGCGGCATTTATCTCGGTTCGCCGATTCAACGCGACACTGAGACCGATCGTTTCTTCCAACGTTACGGTGCCGGCGTGAAGTGGTATCCGCTCCGCCGCGTGAGCATGGACGTGGGCGGCTACTACAAGCAGCACAATTACGATTACGACAACACGGTGGACAACACGCCCAACGACGCGGGCAGTCCGAATCGTTATCCCGCGTATCTCGTGATGCAGGCGTTTCAAACCTACGATGGCTACACACGCCTCACGTTCCGCCCGCTGCAGAATCTCACGTTGGTCACGCGCTACGAATATCAGTTGTCCACCATCGACACCCAGCCCGACAGCATCTCCGGCCTGAGCGAGACGCAGTCCTCCGACATGACCAGCCAGATCATCGCGCAGAACATCAGCTACGCGCCGTGGTCGCGACTCTACTTCCAGCTCGGCTTCAATTACGTGCTCAGTGAAACGAAGACGCCCACGTCCGATTTCACTGCCGCAGTGCTCAACGCGCAGAACAATTACTGGACGCTCACCTTCAACTCCGGTTTCGTCCTCGACAACAAAACGGACTTGAACCTCGGCTACACCTACTACAACGCCGACGACTACGTGAACAACGCGCCGGCCGGAGTGCCTTACGGCGCGGGTGCGGAGCAACACGGCATCAATCTCACCATGGTGCGTCGCCTCACACCGAAACTTCGCCTCACCGCCCGCTACGGTTATTACCACTACACCGATCAAACCTCCGGCGGCCACAACGACTACGACGCGCACGTGCTCTACACCGGGTTGCAATATCGGTTCTGAGCCGTGCAAAAGAATTCACTTAACCTTGCGCATCCGCTTCAGTTCGGGCGGATAGAGGCTCTCAATGCTGACATCCAGGACGCGCGCCAATTGCAGAAGTTCCAAGTCAGTCACGCAACGGAACTGGGATTCAATTTGCGCTATGGTTGCTCGCCCGACATCCAAGCCAAACAACTGGCACCGAGCGGCAAGCTGTTCCTGGGTCAAAGCCAATTGATAGCGGACTCTCTGAATCTGAGGTCCAACAACATTCAACGCACGCTTTGCTCGAGCTTTGCTCAAAATCGAGCTTGACCCTATTTGAGCGAAGCCATTTACTTGTTAAGGATTCATAACAAATGAATCTTCCGGCAATTCAGGGCACGCTATGAAAATCTGTAACGGCGTTGTGGGGTCAGTAACACTTGTTACGCTCCTCCAACTTTTTCCACTTCCGCTTCCTGCCGCCCCGCGCCCGCCGCTGTGGCCACCACTGCCGGAGTTGGTGAAGGTGACTTATCGCGCGTCGTTCGACGAGGTGTATTTCGCCGGGATCAGCAATGCCGTGGTGACGATCCCGAATTACGGCACATTCCGAGAGTCATGGTCCGGTTACAGCCTCGAACGGGTAGGCGTGGTAACACCGTTTGTGATTTCTGGTTTGGGTGAAACGGGGCAGGTGCAGGTGGCCACAGCCCAAGGCGCCTTAAGGCTGTGGTTTCGCCCGTATTGGGGCAGTGGCAGCGGACCAGGAATAGCAGGGCGGCTGGCGGAATTGGCGGCAGTGGAGGGTTCACAGACGGCAGTGTTGTGGTCGTTGCAGGTGAGTGCGGATGGCTCGGCCTTGCAGTTGGTCGGGCCGGGTGGGAACGGGGTATTGTTGGCAACGGAGATTGATTGGGCGGCTGATAGTTGGCATCAGCTCGTGCTCAACTACGGCACGAACGGAACGGAATTGGCGCTGGACGGTGAGATGGTTACCAAAGGCGATGCAACGCTAACAGTCCCGGCGAGTGTGGTGCGATTGGTCATAGGCAGTTCTTTCTCCGGCGAGCTGCCGGCAGGAGGCGAACTGGACGAAGTGGTCTGTTTCGGGCGGCCATTGAAGGCGGCGTTTCATTATCTGCCGTTTGCAAGCATCGCAGCAATGGGGCCAATGAGTGAGGCGGAACTGGCATATCGGCAGGAATTGCTGGCAAAGTGGCAGGCATTGAAGGCGGAGAAAGCCAAGGAAGCAGAGGAATCAGATAGCGGTGGCGGAATGGAGATGTTGCGTCTAGGAGGACCGTCCGCCAATTGCGTCACCAACGGTCCAGTCTATTTGACCAACGTGCTCGCCAACTTCACCACCAACGATGGATGGACCGTCTACTTCGACATCGCGGGCGGGACGAACGGAGTGGTGTACGATATTTTCTCGACGCCCGAGTTCTTGGGGAATGACGTAACGAACTCAGTGTGGACGTGGCTGGAAACAGGAATGACCTGCGAAACGCATTACTACACCAATCAGCCGACGAATCAGGTGTTTTATATTCTTACTGTTCCGGGCGCAGACCGCGATGGCGATGGTCTTTACGACGGTTGGGAATGGAAGCACTTCGGCACACTGGAGCAAACAGCTTCGGGAGATTTCGACGGGGATGGAGTGAGTAACGAAGATGCTCACACCTCCGACGACAATCCGAACAACCTCCGTTTCTCAATCGTGGTCACGAATAATTACGTCCGCACCAGTGCATTGCCTGTGACCCTTGGAATGGTGACCGGCAAGGCAGAGACGATGGCAATTCTGGTGGACAGCACCAACTTGCAGTCTGCCGTGTGGACGACCTTCATAACCAATTGCCTCGTTTCCATTGCGGCAACCGAAGGGTGGCATGATGTGCGGTTTGGTTTGAGAGGACACTGCATCACCAATGAAGTTTGGAGAACATTGCGGGTAAAGTATGATGTCACGCCCCCGGTCGTGGTGCTCACGAATCCTGATTTGAACGGTGGTAACAAACCGCTGATTCAGTTGCGAGGTTATGGCAACGAGCTTTTGGGAACCATCGCCTACGACATCAGCAACGCTGCTGGCATGACGACAAATCAAGTGGGGTGGGTCACGGCTCAAGATTACACGACCAATGGATTTTCTTTCGCAACCAATCATTTCCAGTGTTACGACGTAAGCCTGGCCGATGGCACAAACACTTTCTCTCTGAGAATATCTGATCTGGCTGGCAACACCACGACGACGAACTTTGCACATGTGTTGGATGCCAGCGGCGATGTCACGCCTCCACTGATTACGCTGAAGTGGCCGCAAAACGGACAGGCGTTATCCGGCTCTAATTTTGCGGTGAACGGCCTGATCGATGATCCGACCGTCACGATGAATGCTGAAGTTATTGATGCAAACGGATTGACCAATAAGGCGGCTGTTTCTGTTGGGCGGAGCGGAATGTTTTGGAGCGAACAACTGCCTTTGATGGCTGGAACAAATCAGGTGCATCTGGTGGCCACCGATTACAAGGGCAACAGCAGCAGCACAAACATACTCCTGACGAAATCCGCAGTGACCCTTACGGTGACTCAGGTGTCGCCAGAGGAACCGTGGCAATTCCGTGCGAGTGTGACCGGAACAATCGACACGGCGGGTCTGGATGTCTGGGTCAACGGCACGCTGGCCAGTGTCAACAACGGGACATGGCAGGCGGTGAGCGTGCCATTGAACGTGAACAACGTGCAGGTGATGCTGGTTCAGGCTTATCCGACCGGCAGCAATCCATTGACGACTCCAAGCACGGCCGAACTGAGGGAGATGTCCGACGCACCGCCCCGTGTGCAGCAGACAGGGTGGTACTTTAACCAACACGCCACCGCCACACTGCAGGATCTCAGCTCCGGTCTCTTTTTTCTGGAAAC
>DASUGI010000256.1:0-70433 GCA_036274115.1 Verrucomicrobiia bacterium | reverse complement strand
TAAATCGGCGTCCGTGGCATTGTTGGTCACGGTCAGCGTGGTTAGTTCGGCGATCGTCGTGTTCGTTGGCACGCTCACAAACGCCGGCGCCACGTTCACTTCTTTCACCACCACTTCAAACTCATTGGTCACGCTCAACGTCCCATCACTAACCACTGTCGTGATCACATTGGTCGTCGGGCCTTCGGCTTCGCCGGGCGTCCAGATAATCACTCCTTCGCTGGAGATGGTCGCGTTACCGGGAGCATCCAGCAGAAGGTAGGTCAAGGTGTTCGCCGGCAGATCAGCGTCGGTTGCATTGTTCGTCACGGTTAATGTGGTCAGTTCATCAATCACGACGTTCGTCGGCACACTCGCAAACACCGGCGCCACGTTCACTTCTTCCACCACCACTTCAAACTCATTGGTCACACTCAATGTCCCGTCACTGACCACCGTCGTGATGAGGTTGGTCGTCGAGCCCTCGGCCTCGCTGGGAGTCCAGGTGATCACGCCTTCACTGGAGATCGTTGCATCGCCAGGAGCGTTCAGCAGTGTGTAGGTTAACTCATTAACCGGCAGATCGGCGTCGGTGGCGTTGTTAGTCACGATCAGGGTGGTCAGTTCAGCAATCGTCGTGTTCGTCGGTACGCTCACAAACACCGGGGCCACGTTCACTTCTTCCACCACCACTTCAAAAGAATTCGTCGCTGTTAAGCCGCCTTTGTCAGTTACCACAGTGGTGAAAGTGCCGGTCATCGGTCCCTGCGCTTCACTGGGCATCCACGTGATGACGCCATCCGGGTTGATCGAGGCGCCAGCCGGGGAAGCCGTCAACACATAGCTCAATTGATCGGCCGGCAAGTCTCCGTCGCTGGCGGTGTTGGTCACGGTGAGCAACGTCAATTCGTGAAGCGACGCACCTGGTTGCATTGGAAGAACGGGCGCAAAGAGATTGCAGCACAAAAGATTCGTGATCCCGACATCATCGATGGCCCAGCCGTTGCCGGCGGTTGCCTCATCAGTACCACAACGCCAGCGCAACTGAATGGTCTGGCCGGACACAGACGCTGGCAAAGCCACTGTCGTAATGAGGAATCCTTCCGAATTGCCGCTCCATGCCTGACGTCCCGCCAGCGGATTCCCGAAGCCGGACGCAATGGTGTGAGTGTAGGCGCCGCTCAAGAAGCTGCCGCCTGCCGCAAGGATGTCGGTGAATGCTCCTGTTCCAATTTTGATTTCCAGGACACCACCGTCGTAAGCCAGACCAACAGTGTTGGCATCCGACTCCAAATCGTATTGATTACGAAATTGCAGTTGGAATTCGCCCGCCGGCAGATTGATCGCGGGGGTAACCAATTCGTTTGCGCCATTGGTTTCAGGCTCAGCCGAAAAAGCCGCATTGGGCAACGAACTCTGCTGAGCGGTTTGAGTCATCCAAGGCACCTGGCCTGAAGACTGAGCCGTTGTCCAGGTCACGGGGAGAGACGGCGCAGTCACACTGTCGAAATCTTCGAAAAAGGCGCCCACGGCATAGGTGCCAACGGGCGGGAGAACAACCACCGTGATGAAATTCGTAGCGCTCATGGATGGCACGCCGTTGTCGGTCACAATTGTAGTCAGGACGTTGGTGCTGGCGGACTGCGCGAGTGCCGGCGACCAAGTGATAATGCCGTTCGTCGTGATGGTGACGCCGTTTGGTACCCCAACCAACGTGTAGCTGAGCGTGTCTGCCGGCACATCGATGTCGGTGGCGGTATTGGTGATGATCAACATATCTCCGGCCACGACCAGATAATCCGGCTGGTTCGGTAACTGAGGCGCATCATTTTCCGACCCGATCGAAATGTTCACGATCGCAGCGCCAAGGGTGTTTGCACCCTGACGCGTCTCATACGTAAAGCTGTCGAGGCCAACGAAGTCGTCCTCAGGCGTATAAATAAACGTTCCATTATTACTGAAGCTCAGTGCTCCATGAGCGGGATTGGCGACGACAATTGCGGTCAAGGTAGCACTGCTGATGCCCGTGTCGTTGGTCAACACGCCACCGGACGAAACGACTATGGGGCTCCCTTCAGTCGTGACATAATTGTCATCCGCCACCAAAGGTCGAGCCGACACGCTGTCAGCCTGCACCACATAGGCGTTGGTAAAAGTAAAGAAGTCCATCGAAACACCACCCTTGGGATAGGGGTTCGTGTAGGTGTCCAGGTCCGCCACGTTGGTCAACCACTGACCATCGAGATAAACCGAAAGCAGATTGGTTTGAAAGGCGAGTTTCAGCGTATGCCAGGTGTTGGTAATGACAGCAGAGTTGACGGGGAACTGTGCAATCGCCGCGGCATTGAATACGTTATTGTAGCCGTACGTGTCCCAGCTCTGAAACTTTACGATACGAATGTTATTGGGCCCGCGATCCGAAAGTTCCGGATACAGCCAGGCGGCATAGCGATGGCCCGTGGCGGGATTAACACGACCGCCAATGCCGCCGCCGTATGCATTGGTTGGAAACAGAAAGGATCCTTCCACCGCATAATCAGCCCAATCATTCCCATTGAACACGGTTGCATATGAAGGAAGATTGTTCGGGCCTCCCGAAATGACGCCGTTCGTAATTGTCCAATTGCCGGAGTGATTGGTCCATGGCAAGAGCGACGCTGGATTGGTCGAACGGCTAAAGTTGTCAGACAAGAAATAACCGCCGGCGGTGAGGGTGAGTTGCACTGTCGTGAGGCTCGAGTTGGTTAAGCCATCACTGGCACGGTACGTAAAAGAATCGTAAGAAGCAGCGGCGTTGGTTCGGGTGTAAGTAAACCCGCCATTGCCGTTCAGACTGAGCGTCCCGTTCGTGGCCGTGTTAACCAGAATCGCAGACAGAGTATCGTTGTTGAAATCGATGTCATTATACAGCACGCCGGGTGCGCCCACGGTTTGAGGCATGTCACCGCGCACCGTGAAGGAATCAGCGGTCGCAATGGGCGCGTAGTTGACGTGCGAAGCGGAAACGTTGTCGACCGTAAGGACGTAGCTGTTCGCCTGAAAGGTGTACATGTCAACCCCAATGCCACCATTGGTGTGATAGGACGACTCGGAATCCGTCGTGATAATTCTGAGAACGTTATCGACGTAGACTCTGATGATGTTGGTCTCCACGATCATTGAGATCAAATGGACGTTCGTCCCGACAGATTCCAATTTGACCTCAACCATCGGTACGTTCTCGGTACCGTTGTAGCCGAAGGCTGTCCAGGTTTGAAACTTGATCAATCGAAGAACGTTCGAAGAGGCAGGGACACCGGAGTTCTCGGGATACAACCAGGTGGCATAACGCGCCCCGGTCATCGGGTTCACTCGCGCCGCCACGCCATAACCGAACGCCGTTGTTGGGGCGCTGAATTCACCACTGACGGTGCAGTTGGTGAAATTGTTGGTGACATACGCAGTACCGTAGCTGTTATTCGCGTTAGGACCGCCTCTAAAAACTCCATTGGTTATGACCCACGCGCCGCTGGAATTTATCCACGGAAGAATTGAACTGGAATTAGTGCTCCGCGTGAAGTCATCGCTGAAATCCTGCGCGCGCACAACAGTGGAAGTACCAATGGCAAGCATTGCGATCGTCAAAAGAATTTGACGAACCACACGAGACAAAGTCTGACAAATTGTTTGAGGGGTACGGCTCCAATTCCTGCTTTTCATCATCAACGAATTACGTCGCTGCCAATGTAGCAGACTTGGAAGACTGCTGGACTCCGCTCTTTACGGAAGAAATTCCGGCTGACTACGGAACTCAGGGCCGTATCCCGGGGTCACCTTGGGGAAGCGGCACTGGATTGAACCGGTAGCAGGATTCAGACGCAGTGCCCGCAGCATTTGTCAGAATCAGAAGACACCTCGAAGTCGCTTACATTGGTGAGCGGAGGACCAATCCCAGCGATTTGCGGAATGAACTGTCAGTCTTAACCGGGAAGCTTTTCCCGCACTTCTAATCAGGGAGACACCAGAACGCGGTAGAACCTTGCACTCTGGCCATCGATTGCATTGGTCGTGCTGGCGGTGGAATCCTGAGCCAGTATCTCGTACGCGGAGGTATTCCAATTGGTGGCTGCAAATTGATCCGTATATTGCAGGCGATAGGCTTGATTCGAAATCGCCGTCCACGTAAGCCAAACCACTTCATTCGAAAGCGCGATGCTTGTAATCGTTGGCAGCGACACCACGGTTGCCACAAACGATTTCGTGTCGCTAAGCGGAGGCGCGCCGTCGTCAGTAACCTGCACCGTAAAAAGATTGGTGGTGTTCAGATCTGCCACCGTACTGGGCCACACGATCAATCCATTCGTGGCATCGATTTCCGCCCGCTCCGGCGCCGCGAGCAGAGTGAAGGTTAACGCATTGCTCTGACCAGCGGTGACAAAGGAACTGACTCTCAGCACGTCTCCCGCATGAAGCATGCGGTCGGAAAAGGGAGATAAAGCAAGCGGCGCATTCGAAGGCAGAACGTTGATGGTCGTCGTCGCAGACGGTGAGTTGGTAATTCCGTCCGTGATTTGGTAAATGAACGCATCCGCTCCAACATAGTCAGTCGCGGGCGTGTAGATGAAACTGCCATTGGAATTCAGCGTGAGCACTCCATTGGTGGGACCATCGATCAAGTACGCATTCAATGGCCCACTACCACCCGCGTCATTCAGCACCAATCCAGGAGCTGAGACACTCAGTTGCGCATTGGGTTGGGTCGAGAAGGCATCGTCATTCGCCAACAGGGGGCTGCCAATCATGGTGACGGACACATTGTCCACTAAACAATCGTACGAGGAGAGATAGGTATAGAGCCCCACGGTAATGCCTCCCGCGGTATACGCACCGGTCCCGCTAAACCCAGTGTCTGTGAAATCGATGTAGGAAACGGAGTCGTAAAAAACTCGAATGCGATTATTCACGAAGACGACTCGCAGTAAGTGACTGTTCGTGCCCACGCCAGGCAGACTCACTTGCGCCATCGGCGTGCCGCTCCAGTTCCCCCAATTGAGGAACTTAATCAACTTCAAAACGGATGATCCGCCGGCTGAGTCCTCCGGATAGATCCATGCCGCGTAATGAGCGCCCGTAACTGGATCCAGTCGTCCCCCAAAACCGGCCCCGAAACCACCGGGGGTGAACTGAATCGTTCCCTGCACCGCATAATTCGTCCAATTGCCATCCACCTTGATACCCGAATAATTGTGGGCAGTACCGCTACCGATGAGGGCTCCATTGGTCGCGGTCCAATTACCCGAAACGACGCGCCATGGCCCCAGGTTTGAAAACCCGCTTTGCCGGGTAAAGTCATCGAGAAACAAAACGCCATCCGGCACCACTGAAATAAACGCCGTCGCCGGTCGCGAATTTGAAATCCCATCGGAAACAGCATAAGAAAAGGCATCGGTACCGAGATAGTTCGAGTCTGGCGTGTAAGTGAACCCGCCGTTATCAGCCAGGAACACCGTACCATTGCCGGGGTTATCGATCAATTGGGCGGTTAGATTTGTGCCACTGAGACCCGTCTCATCATTGAGCAACACTCCCTCGGACGGGACGGAAAGGCTCTGACCTGTCATTACCCAGTAGTAATCATCCCGCGCCAGCGGACTAAGCGCATACCGCACCTGCACGTTGGTAACAGAATTGCCCACAAGAATCTTGAGTCCATGCTGGTTGGACCGCCACGCACCCGGCGACGCCACCGTGCCGTTGGTGAAGACCTGTAAGTCTTCAATCTGACCCGTGGCCGGAAGCTGCAACTCAACGGCCGTCGCGGGGCTTGTGGCACCGAGAACGCTGAACGTCGTTTCGCTGATGTTCCCGTTTGTGGCGGTGTGCTCCACGGAAACCCGAACGGTCGAGCGTTGCAACCACCACTCGTAAACGCTGATGGCGTTTGCTGACCACATACGCGGAAAGCGGTTGGTGTCCAGGCCATAGGTCACGTACTCCGTTGCCACCGACCCGGCCGAGCCTTGTCCAGTGGATAACGTGTGGGAGTAGAAATTGATCAATCCACCCAGAGAGTAGAAGTAGTCAATGCCCGCTCGAATCGTGGCGGTGTCGTGATATTCAAGCGACTGCCCCACCTGCAGTGTTTGCGAACCGACGAACCAGTCGCTCAGCGGCTCACTCAGCATCGGATATCGCTTGCCCGATGTGGCGGTGGACAAGGTCCAATGAGGAAACGGCCCTGACTTTTGGTCTCCACTGATCTTCACGCCCAACTGATCTTGAATATCGAACGAGTCTTCACGAGTCGCATTGAAGTAGCACGCCGCCGACAGCCGCGGTCCGGTGTCAATTCCGCTCAACCAGGTGTCAACATCCACAAATGAATTCGAGAGGGAAACCAGGGCATAATGCTTGCCATTCAGATAATTGGTGGGGGTCAGGTCGAGCACTTCATCCGGTCCCCAGTGCCAATAATCGTAGTCGGAGACAATCAATGACGGATTGCCGGGGTTGGGCAGACCGCCATTGTGCGCTGCGATGGTGGCCTGGTAATTTGTCACGGCCCGACGAAGCGCGGCAATCACCGTCGGCGAGTTCCCCAACTCCACCCGAAGTGAGCCCGTGCAAAAATTGTAATCACCCCTTCCGCCGTAACCCTTTTCAAATTGCGCCGACGATTCAATAGCCGCGATCTCATCTTTGTAATTCTCGAGGTCATGTCGAATCATGAACGCCGCATCATAGCCATAGGGCCATGGGCTTAGCCGTGGCACAGGCAGCCTCGCCGCCTCGAAGGCCCAATCAATCGCATTCCGGAAGATTCCATAAGCATACATGGTGGGCGCCCAGCCACCATGACCGATCAATGGCTGCATTGGCGCGTAATAGATGAACCAGCCCCTGCCGTAGGGTTTGACCGTCAGGTACGGGGAGGCATTCCCCTGAGCCAGAACGGTCGCGTTTGTCGCCACCACACGCCAAATCCAATGAGAGTTCAAATAGGTGTGTGATGGTGATACACCAAAGTTGATCTCTTCGGCTGCCGCCGGCATGCGCCAGGTCAGGGTTCCATCGGGAATGTGCCGTACGATCCGATGTTCATCCTCTTTGACGAAGACGGTGTTCTCCACCCAATTGGTTAACTCGGGCAAAGCGCAATGGACGCCCATGGCTTGAGCAATGGCGAAATCGCCGCGCGTCGTGCCATTCGTGTGCCGCGTAAATGAGGAAGACCCCACAAACAGGACGCCGCCGGCCGCAACGTAGTTGGTCAGCGCCGCCACCTCATCGTCGTGCACCGCTTCGGCAGCCAGGCTGATAACAATAGGATATCGGGGAACGCCGCCAACGAGTAACTCACCGGCGAGGATATTCGAGTCACCAATGATCGTATGCGCCGTTCCATCCGAGCGCAGGCCTTCACGCAGGGATTCGGGCATCACAAAGTAATGCCAGTTGGTAGGCCACCACTCGTTTGAACTGTAGCCTTCACCGGCAGGGGTCGAGCCCGATGCGGGAATGGACTCCAATGCCCGGGTGTATTCGGAGTCATGAATAGCCACCAGGGGCTGCGTCGTCTGCCCCAACAAGCGAGTGCCGCAGCAAAGAATGGTTCCGGCGAGAACCATTCTTCGCCACTTTCCCCAAACCTTTGCTTTCAATCTCTCGTAAGAGCCATTCATACACGAACATCTACCTGGGCCCAGCGCTCTTTAGATTGACACCGCGTTGCCTTCTGAGGCTTCCGACTAATCGCCAACCACTTTAACCCGGAAAAATAGCATCGGAGCTGTCTGCGCCGACACGTAATATGGACTAACTCCACCAATCTCCTCCCAAGGACCACTCGGCGTCGGAGAGGCCTGAAGAACACCGACGCCGGGCCAGGTCAGATCGAACCCAACCGCAGTCTGATTCGACAAACCGAGGATCGGCGAATCCAGGAGTGCTCTGGCGCGATAGAAGCGCACGGCATTGGTCGCCGCTACATCAACGAATGGTGTAATCCGATTGGTACTTAACACGGTCCTGAGTAGCTGCCAGTTGGTCGCATCCGTCGAAATCTCCATCGCATATTCCTGCCCCGGCACGCCATAGAGTGCGAGATGAGCCTGGGCATTAGTCGGGGCACCGGTAAAATCCAGCCAGGTGGCGGGCACGAAGGACACCCGGGCAACCCAGCCGGCGTCCATGCCGTTAACCGCGTTCAAGTCCTTGATGTAGCGCCATCTCACGGTTTGAGTTCGCGGCTCAATCGCGATCACCTGTTCCTCCCAATCCACTTCGCCCGAGATTTGATTGGTGACCTGGAGCGACTCGAAAATCAGCCAGTCAAAATTCTCCTCAGACGATACCTTCCACCAGAAGCGCAGGGTTCCGGGTCCGATCAACGTGGATTCAAGGATCGACTCCTCTCCATGTCCGATCGCGCCGGTTTGAGCTGCCGGGAAGCCGGCAGTTGAGATGGTACTTTGGCCAAACCAACTGATATCACCGTCCGTCTGCCAGGTGAGATCCGTCATTCCGAAGAAATCCCCGTTAATGGGTTGCGGTTGCGACACCGTTATCAGCAGGTTCGTACTGGAGCTCAATCCCACATCGTTGGTGGCCGTGATCGTCATCACGGTGGAGCCACTCTGGCCGGCAACCGGTGAAACGGTCAGCGCCCATTCTATGACCGTGCTGGTGGTGTCCAACGCGATGTCCTGGTTGGAATCGGGCAACAGGACAAGGTTGGAAGAATGGCTACCAACTCCCGTGAGCCCGAATGCGGCTTCATCATTTTCGAGGATGCGAAAACTCAAAATGGAAGTGCGATCCGCACTGACATTCCAGGTGTCGGCAATTTCAATAACCGGCGACCCGCGTTGGGGCAGGTAATCGACAGTGACTCCGCGCGCCTCAAGGCCATCGATCACGGCAAGAGCAAGCGAGCCCGGAGAGATAGCCAGCAAATTGTAACGCACATCCACGAACGAGAGCTGCGGCAGAGTATATAGCCCGACAATGTTTGTGACCATGTTCCGCTCCACGCGAACGTTAGTGAGATTCGTCAATCCGGACAACGGAGTCAGGTCGCCAATCCGCGTTCGATTTACGATCAACGATCTGAGCGAAGTCAAAGGCGTCAGAAACGACAGGTTGCTGATACTCAAACCGGACACATCGATGTGAGTAAGGTTCGTGAGGATCGAAAGCTCCGCCAATTCAGTCGCAGCCACTCCGGACGCGTGCAACGATCTGAGTTGCGTCAAGTGGGTTAGGAATCCGAGATCCCCTGTTGCGCCACTCACATAAAGCGAGGTGAGATTGGTCAGCCATTGCCAGCCCTGGAACCCACTGAAGCTAGCATGGGCTGCGGTCATTTCCGTGATATTCAATAGATCCACGCTGGTCAGCACGCGGTCGTAGTTCCCCGAGGCTTGCCGAAAAGCCGATTCCAACTCGGGATCGAGGGGCCCCCCGGCTTCCATCATGTCTTCAACGTCCACCGGCTCAACCACGGAAATCTGGATATTCGTGCTGGCACTGAGACCTCCCTCGTTGAACACCGTCAGAGTGATGCTCGCATCACCGGTCTGACCCGGGTTGGGTGAGATAAACAGAACGCGGCTGTAATCGGAGCTTCCCAGGTTCAAGCCTGAATTGTCAATCAAACCAGGGTTTGATGAACCGGCTACTACCGGTAATGCATCAACGGGATCCATTTCATACCAAACTGTAAAATCCGTGGAGGACGTACCGTTCTTAGCAATGAACCATTTGGCCGGTGCAGAGATGCTGGGCACTGAGTGCTGCTTCAGGAAGTTTACACTCACGCCTCGCACCGGCGCGGCGTTCAGGGGAAACGCACACGCGCATTGCGGAACGGTGCTGAGCTGGCAATGTAATCCGTCAATGATTCCCGACTCGGGCGTCCCGTCGGCCGGATCCAGCAGGTTCAACCCAAAATCCAGCACGGCAGCGCGGGGCAGAAACTGGGCGTAAGAGATGTCGCGCAGGCGATTCCGGGACAGATATTGGTGTTCCAGATTTGTCAACGCTGCCAGCGGCGCGACGTTGGTCAGCTGGTTTCGATGCAGACTCAGATAGGTGAGCCGAAACAAGTTGGTGAGCGGGTTTGCCTGCGCCAGAGCATTTCCCTCGAGCCGCAAACTTCTCAGGTTGGTTAGCGCGGACACGGACAGAATGTTCGCCGCGGGATTACGGCTCAGCCCCAGGCCGGTCAGGTTGGTCAATCCGAGTACCGGCGCCAGATTGGTAACGAAGTTATCGTCCAGATTCAGATGCCGCAGGCGGTGGAGACTGGACAGAAACGCAGCGTTGGTGATCGAGCAATCCTGCAGCCATAGATTCGACAATGCCGTGATGCCGGCAAGCGGAGCGAAGCTGGACGGGCGGTTCCCCGCCAACACGAGTCCCTGAAGATTGGTCAGCCCGGAAAGGGGAGTGAGGTTGGTGATTTGATTGTACGACAGATCAGCATACTGCAACGCTCGAAGGTTCGACAAAAACGACACGTTGCTGATAGCGTTCCCACTCAGTTCGAGGTAGTTCAGATTGGTCAGGTTCGCCAAACCGGAGTAGTCGGCGATCTCGTTCCGGCTCAGAACCAGATAATTCAAATTGGTCAGACCACTGAAGGACGGCAGACTCTCCAGCTGGTTCTCGGCAAGGTTCAATGATCTTAACCGACCGAGATTCTGTAGCGAAGGCGCATTGAGGAGCGCATTGCCTTCCAGGTGCAAACTCACCAAATTGCTCAGGCCGGACTGCAACGCGCTGTAATTGGCAATGGACGCATTCCAGCGGAGATCCAGTTGGGTAAGATTCGTCAGACCACTTAAAGCAGTGATATTCCTGATTCGGTTGTACGGCAGCGAAAGCGAACTTAACCGGCTGAGATTCTGAAGAAAGTTCAGGCCAGTAACATTCCCTTTGCGCACTACCAGGCTGGTTAAATTGGTAAGTCCCGAAAGCGGCGCATAGCTGTTTACGTAGACCTGACCCAGCACCAGGCAGGTTAGATTCGTCAAACCGGCCAATGGCGACAAGGTTGCAATTTCACCTCGATTGTCATCCAACTCCAGCGAACTCAGTTGTATCAGAGTCTGCAACGGCGTTAAATCGGAAATCTGATTTTCGCTGGCGTCCAGAATGGTCAGGTTGGTGGCAAACTGCAGGCCGAACAAATTGGTGACCCCCCGATTGCGGATGGACAAACGGGCCAGGGATTGAAGGTCCGCCAGGGTCAACACTCCCGATTGATTGGACGATGAACATACGATGGCCTGCTCCAGTTCCGGATCCACGACGAGTTTCACCGACAACGTCGCCACGACACTAGTTACGCTCCCGGCAACGTTCGCAACCGTCACATCGTAATTGCCGTCGTCGTTGGTGGAGACACTGGGCAACGTCAAGGTCGGTGCGTTCTCGCCAGCAATGGGAAAATTGTTTTTTCGCCACTGGTAACTCAACGGGGCAGTGCCGGCCGCATTCACGTTGAAACTGACCGTAGTTCCAATCCCCGCCCGCTGGCTCTGCGGTTGATTGGTAATCGCCGGCTTGAAAACAATCTGCGGAATGATCGTCAATGTCGCCGGCGGTGTGCTGGTGACGGCACCGACTGAATTTGTTACTATCACGTCATAATTGCCGGCATCGGAATCAACCACTGAAGCCAGCAGAAGCGTTGGGGCCGTCTGATTGGGCAAATTCACGCCGTCTTTGCGCCACTGAAAACGCAACGGCGCTGAACCATTCGCGCCCACGCTAAAATGAACGTCAGTGCCTTGAACCACGGTTTGGCTTTGAGGCGGATTTGTAATGCCAGGATAACCGCCCGCACTGGATTCGACTATCAGCACTGCGGGCGGTGCACTCGTGATGCTTCCCGCGACATTGGTCACTACAATGTCATAGCTGCCCGCATCGGCCATCGTCACACTGGCAAAACTCAGCGTCGTTCCAGTTTGACCGTTGATGGGCAATCCTTCTTTCCGCCATTGATAGCTCAGCGGCGCGGTCCCGCCCGCGCCAGCCGTCAAAGCAACACTGCTGTTCTCCGTTACGGTCCGACTTTGCGGAACCGTCGTAAAGAAGGGCGGTACGTTGACCGTCAAGGTTGCGGGTGGTGCGCTCGTTACCGCTCCCGCCACATTCGATACAATCACATCGTAAGCACCCGCATCATTGGTGGTGACATTCAGGAACTGAAGCGTGCTGGAC
The DNA here is from genome assembly GCA_036274115.1 of Verrucomicrobiia bacterium. GTDB lineage: Bacteria > Verrucomicrobiota > Verrucomicrobiia > Limisphaerales > JADLHS01 > JADLHS01. The sequence goes on along the minus strand of DASUGI010000256.1, from coordinate 58,244 downwards.
GTTTGTCCCGGCATGAACACTCCGTCTTTGCGCCACTGATAACTCAGTGGCGTTGTCCCGACGGCCGTCACGGTCAAGGCAACGCTGGTGTTCGCGGTTACCGTCCGACTTTGCGGAACCACCGTAATTGTGGGCGGCACGTTAACCGTCAAGATTGCCGGCGGCGTGCTCGTCACCGCTCCCGCCACATTCGTCACCACCACATCGTAACTTCCCGCATCGTTGGTTGTCACACCCAGCAATCCAAGTGACACCGAAGTTTGCCCGGTCAACGGTAAACCTCCTTTGCGCCATTGATAACTCAATGGCTGCGTGCCCCCAGCCACTACGCTGAACATGACCGACGTTCCCGCCACAACCGTCTGACTCGAGGGAGGACTCGACACGAACGGTGGCACGTTTACCGTCAAGGTCGCCGGCGGCGTGCTGGTTGCCGAACCGGCCGGATTCGTCACGACCACATCGTAAGTTCCAGCGTCGTTGGTCGTAACATCAAGAAGCCCCAGCGTCGCTGCTGTTTGTCCCGATAGCGGAACGTTCCCTTTGCGCCACTGATAGCTCAGGGGGGGAGTGCCGGTTGCGCCAACGGAAAAGTTCACACTCGCCCCGGCGACCACGGTCTGACTCTGCGGCGGGTTGGTAATGACTGGAGGCGCGCTGATAACCAACGACGCCGGAGCACTCGTAACCGCGTTTACCGTATTCGAAACAGCCACTGCATAGTTGCCGGCATTTGATGGCTGAACATTGATCAGCGCGAGAACCGCATTGGTGGCTCCGACAATAGTTGCTCCATTGAAAAGCCAGCGATATCGCAACGGGGCGAATCCCGTGGCTGACACGGAAAAGGAGGCATTGCCCCCGGTTTGAACGTTCTGGTTCTGGGGTGGAGATGTGATGATGACCTCTTTACATTTGCCTGCAGCGCCTGCGTTGTAGATTGCCGCAATTTCATTGGCGGCCAACGGCCGGTTATAAAGCGTGACTTCGTCCAGTGTGCCGCGGAATTTACGATCAAACGATGCCTGGCCGGAACTTCCAAAAAACAGTGGCTGGGTTCCGTAACTCTGGGCGAAGGCAACATTGGTTTGGCTCTGAAGCTGACCGTTGAGGTAGATCTCAAGCAAGTTTGCTCCACGAACCGCTGCTAGATGGTACCAAACACCCGTCGCTATAAGAGTGGTTGAGTACACTGCAGCCGATTGGCCGCCGGAAGTGGAAACCCGGAACACGAACCGGTCCGAACCTGCAATTCGGACTTTGCTCAAATCAAAGCCTTCGAAATTCGAACTAAAAGCATTCTGTTTGAATATGAGGTATTGCCGCCCGACGGCAGCAGTCCCCGGCGTGTCGAGTCCCGTGAACCGCACCCAGCCTTCAATCGTGAAATTGGTCGGCTTTAGAATCACCGCGTCAGGTACCTGCACAAAATTGTTGGTGCCGTCAAAATTGAACGCGCTCCCCACAACACCTGCAGCATTGGCCGTAGCGCCGCCTGAAAGCGTACCGTTGTTGGTACCCAGAATGTTGCTGGCATTTCCATCCCCGGGCCACCATCCCACCAGGCCCGACACATTGGGAACACATTGTGCCCAGAGCCGTGCTTGCTCGCCGGTTCCGAAAGACAATGAAAATCCCAACGCCCAAAAGATGGCACGAGTTGGCCACCACATGGACGTCACGGCACCGGTTTTTTCTTTGCGGGTTTTTAACACAGTGGGCAGGGTCCAGAATCAAACCATCGAACCAACCCAAGCTTCGATATTACAGCAATCTTTATAAATGTCTTTCGGGTAGATTATCGACCCCGCCGGTGGAAAAATACGGACTCAAAGCAGCAAGGATCGCAGCGGCGTCCAATCGTTCGAATCATCGAGAGCAGAATTGCTCCTTGTGAAATGACAAAGCCCGCATTTCTGCGGGCTTCATGTCTTGAAAATTCAATCCGGTCGCGATAAAGAAACTATGCTGCGGACTTCTCTCCGTTTAAATAGATCACCTGTGGTGGGTGACCAGGCTGTGATTCACCATAAAACCGTTTAACCGTCTGATGTAGCGCCCAACGCGGATAATTCGCTATGTAACGCATCGGGCGGTGGCTGACAGGAGTAACCTTGCTCACGAGATCTAAAAAGCAGTTCATTGAAACGTCCATGTGATGGGATTGAACATGGCTGTGGTTGAGGTTGGCCTCGGCCTCATATTCATCCGGGCTCATCTGGAGAATTCGTTCCAATTCATCAATCACCTTAAGGCGCGGTGGCGCGGCGATTCCGGGTCCAATGCTGTCTTTGGGAATGCTGTGAACCGGACCATAGGTGACTCCCTCGCGATCATATGCCAAGGCATAAACGTTGGGCACGCCAAACCATGCCGCCTCAAGAATTGCTGTGCCCATGCCAACAAACACATAAGCGTCCGAGAGGCACTGCCAGAACTTGTGGTAGGGCACGCTGCCTTCCAACGTGATGACGTCTTCCAGCCCGGCGGTCTGAATGCGCTTCCGCACCTCGGCTTCGTATTCCCCACCGCCATAAATCGACCACGTAACGTCGTGACCCCGTCGCCGCAATTCTTTCACGACGTCCACCATGTAAAAGTTGTATTCCTTCATGGCAGCCAATCGACCCACGGAAACGATTTTTCCCCATTTCGGGCGGCGCACCGCAGGCTCGAAATGCGAAGTGTCCAGAGGAATCGGCCACAACTGGCACTCCTGGCCGTACATGTGTTCCAGTTCCTCGACTTGATCGATGCCACACACAAACCGCGCATTCGGGGGGATTGCTTTGAGGTAGTTTGACAGGATCATCGGTCCGGGATGCATCGCTTCGTGAGCACCTGGAGCGTAATACCACTTGAACAGGAATGATGCGTAGAGTCCGGCGACCACTCGGCATTCGCCTCCGACGATGTGTCCCAATTGGGAAGCGATCCACGATGCTCCGAGATCAAACCCTTTGATAACATCCGGCTTCCTCCAACCCAGAGTCTTCCAGAACTTCTGCGCATGGAAATAGAAGTACAACTCTCGATACCTTTCCCCCAACACGAGCTTTTCCGCCTCGTTGGGCAAGGTGTTCGCCCAATGGTCGCCCTTCTCGATCAGCAGGGAAACATGATGCCCCTGCTGTATCAACCAGCGGGTCATTCGCACAATCAACGTCTCGACGCCTCCCAGGCTTCCCGGCGACGGACATACCAACAGGAAGTTCATTCGCAATCCAGCAGAAGGCCCATCTTCGTCATTGCGGGAGCTGATTCACAACTCCCCGCGTTTGTGGCGGTCGATCGTAAATTCCAGAGCTTTTTCAAAAAGATCCGTCGCGTTTTCCCAGGTGAACCGCGTGGCGGTCTGGTAGGCGGCGTCGGACATCTTCTTCCATTCAGCGTCCCGCAATTTCAGCACACGCAAAGTGCGATCCGCCAGCCCCGTCACGTCCTTGACATCCACAAGGTATCCATTCACGCCATCCGCGATAATGTCCATTGGCCCGCCCACACGCGTCGACACCACTGGACAACGGCACGCCATCGCTTCGGTCGGCGGCAGATGGAAACCCTCCACATTACTACCGCAAACCCAGACATCACATTTAGCATACAGATCTCGCAGCATATGCTGCTTGGGACGATGGTGAAACTCGGCATTGGGCGGAAGCGGACATCGGAAATCGGGCTCTTCGGCGCCGTAGCTCACAATCCGAAGCGATGGCAGATTCGCGGCCACTTGCTTGAGGGCGGGCAAGCTGGTAGCGAGCCCTTTCAATGAAAATGTGTTGTACAACAATCCAACGGTAGGCTGCGCCTGCTTACCCCGCGGCGGAGCATGGAACTGCGTTGTATCCACGCTGTTTGGAACCAGAGAGACGGTGCTGTCGCCGAATTTGTCCCTGGCGAGATCCACCAGCCATTTGGAAATCGTAATCTTGTGGAACGGCATGCGCCAACTGGCATCGAGTTCAGGGTTGGGTTTGCCTTCCTCGATTTCGTAATTCTGAATAAAGATCGCTTTGGCTCCCTTCTTTGGAGAAAGCTGCTTCACTCCCTCGGCCGTCGTGTAATAACTGGCAACCACGACATCACCATCCGGCACATCCGCGTCCGTTACCGGACGCACTCGGTCCAACACTTTGTGCTCAACGTCGATTCCGTCAAAGTAAGAACCCTCCGGTTTGGGCCAACCCCGCCCCAGCACGATGGACTTAACAATGTGCCTGGCGCGGCAGACCCAGGGCGTTGAGATCACCGTCACCTGATGACCGCGCTTGCGCAATTGCTCGGCATAGATTGCAAAAACACGCACCCCTCCCTGCAACCCGGCATAGGGAAGCACAAATGTAATCTTCATAGAGTAAAATCCAGGACCGTCACTGCTTCAGGCGTTGGCCGTATTCAATTCGGACTTGATTGAATCGCTCGGCGTTTCGGCGGTGGCAGTTTGTGAAGCAAAGACACACAGACCGGGCAACGCTCCCAGGAGCAGCCCAAACGCGACCATGCTTTGGTCAAAATAGGAAATTGAAAAGAAAGTTACGCAGTGGGCGAACAACGCCGACCCGGCGCACCACGGAGTAAACTCCCGCAGGTCTCCCGCACGTCGTAACACACCAATCCTGCGGCTTAATAGTTGAAACGCCGCCCTCAGCACCAGGATGAACGCCACCATTAAGGGCAGTCCCCCCGTTACGCCCATGTGCAAGTAATGGTTCGTGATGTCCGTGTGGTACTGACTCCATCCAACACCGTAAGGAAACCAATGGCGCGTATAGTCAGTCCCCACGAGCCACCAGTCCCCCAAATGGTTTATCGCCTGCTGAATCAATTGCGCCCGATGCCAGCCTGTGCTTCCGCCGGCGAGATCAACTCGCGCCATGAGAAACCAAATGGGCGCCTGCATGAGCAGATGCAACATCACGAACGCGGTCAAAACACCTCGTCGCACCCACTTGACACTGGTTCGCCATCTCCACAGTGCCAACGCCATCAACGCAGACATTAGCGTCAGAATCGGACCACTTGAAGCAGAGCAATAGACCACCACGGCGCAGGCAACCGCGCCAACAATTGTCCACCGCCGGTTTTTTAGCCACAACATCGCGCACAACGGAACGGAAGTGGCCGCCATACACCCCAGCAGAATCGGATGTCCAAACGGCCCGGCAGCCCGCACCTTACCCTCGCGAATCCCCAGGCCCTCGCCCGCACCGGCCAGGATCACGTAGTAATTTTTAATCAGCGTCTTCTCCAATATCGTCTCGAACGCCAAAGGCAGCATCACCACCACCAGGCACTTGCAGAAGGTAAGCATATCCTCGTGGGAGCGCAGAAAAGCTCGAGCATAGAGATAGGCACCAAAAACGTTGTACGCCTGGGAAAGCCGCAAGGTTACCGGATTGTGATCTTTCGGGTCATGAACAAACCCACTCAGAACCAACCAGCCAGCCCAGACCGCAATCCAAAAATCCAGCCGTTGGGCGCTCGTCCAAACCAATGTCCGTTCGCGCACCGCGCGAAACAGACCAAGCAGAATAACAAGCTTCGTCAGGGTGAATCCGCCGCCGACTTCGACCAGAGGAATGTTTTGAAAGTGACAAATCGCAATCAGCAGGGGAGCAAACGCATAACGACGTGGCAATGCCAGTTGAGCAACCAGCAATGCAACGCATAAGACGATAAAAATCGGGCTCATCAAATCCCGTCAACAGCAACACCCATAGCCACCACGCCCGGCAAAACGTCAATCCTTGAACAACTAAACCCCTGCTGTAGAGCGTAAAAGCTGAGGCGACATCGACCGTTTGAAGACCAACGAGTCGTGTCGCCTCGAAACAGAACCTGGATTCGTCCCAATCAAACAAAGTCAGCCTAATTGCTGACGACATGAAGTCCACTTGGCGCAGCCGGTCCCTGGGTGCCAGCGTTGGTATAGAGCGCTTGAACCTGGTTCGCGGTCAGTGCCTGACCATAGATTCGAACCTCATCAACCACTCCTTTGGAGAACTCGCCTGGCGCGCCGTGAGCGCCGATGTAGAGCGGTTGATTATAGCCCAGGATGCTGCCGCTCTGGGCCGCGCTGCCACGACTCACGCCATTGACGTAAACCCTCACTGCCGTGCCGTCATAAACGCCAGCCACGTGCACCCACTCACCGTAATTGACGTTCAGCGACGAACCAACGTCCACGCTGCTGCCGCTCGAATTTACGAGCTGAAAGTGCGGCGTCCACTGGGTCGCGGAGGCGTGGCTCCCAAACACGTGCCAGGCGAAGTAAGGAGCGGTGAATGCGTTGGTCTCTTTGACCTTGGCCACGATCTGTTGCCACGTGCCCTGATTTTCAAGTTTTACCCAGGCGGCAACCGTCAGCGCAGTACCAGTGATGTTGAGCGTTGCTGTGCTGGGAGCATCTGCCCAATCATTCACACCATCAAGCAGAAGGCCGGTATCCATCTTGCCCGCCGCGGATGCCGCAGCGCCATTGCGCAGGGTGAGAACGATGTTGTTCTGCTTGTCGGTTACCGAAGTTGTGCTGCCGCCCTGGAAGTCCCAATAGGCAAGCGGCGAAGGCATGGCCACTGGAGCGTTGGCAATCGTGATCGTGTTGGTGCCAGTCCAGGTAGTGTTGCCGGCCGCATCACGCGCCTGAGCATAAACCTGATAAGACCCGTTACCGACAGCGCTTGAATCCCAACTAAACGAATACGGCGCCGCCGTGTCGTCGAAAATCTCGGTCGCACCAACGAAGAACCGCACGCCCACAACACCCACGTTGTCATTCACCGCTGCGGCGATCGTCACCAAATTGCTCGCAATCGTCCCGTTTGCCGGCGAGCTCAGGCTTGCTGAAGGCGGACTGTTGTCTGGCGTTGTGCCGGTACCGGAGACGGTGGCGGTTGCGCCGCTGCCTCCAGTGAAAGTAACCACGCGCGACTGACTGCCAGCGGTTGTGGGACTGAATCGAATATTGACCGTCTGGCTTTGGCCGCCCCCCAAACTATAAGCCCCCCCGGAAACGATGGAAAAGGGTGCACTGACGGATGCAGTGCCGCTCAAAGTACCACCCCCGCTGTTCCGCACCGTAAAACTAAGGTCCCGCGTCGAGCCCGTCGCGACGGATCCAAAATCCTGCCCGGTTGGCGACACCGAAATCGACGGAGTAATGCTGCCCGTCCATTCGAAAGCTCCTCGATCCCATGTTCCATCCGAGCCGCGAGTATTGCCAACCCCGTCCTTGTCATACGGAACGGGCAAAACCGCCCCCGCCGACGTACCGAGTGCAAGCCGGTAATTGCCAGCCGCGGCGTTGACGAACGGATCGGCACTTAAAATCTGTTGGCCGCTTTCACTGGGCCTCGAGGAGGTGTTGTAGTAGGCGTTGTGACTGAAAACACCGCTGGTGCCTTCGGACACCGGCATGTTCACGAAGAGGTTGTTTTGCGCGGTCATGGAGTTCGCACCGGCACCACCGATGATCTGCACCCCGGAATACGAGCTCTTGGCGTTGACGAAGGTGTTGTTGTAAACCGCCCCCGAAAGGGTATGCGGTCCAAAACCATTATTGACCGCACAAATACCACCGTCGGTGAACGTCACATCTTTGAAGACGTTTCCGTAAATATAGTACGGTCCGGAGTCGCCATTGAGCGCGCCCACAATCATCGTCGGCTGAACACTCCCGGAACGGATGCCTTCCAGCCAATTATACCGAATCGTCCAGTTCTGGATGTTTCCGAAGTTATTGTTGAGGAACTCTCCGTGGTGCGCCGCAGTGCAGTACAAATCCAGAAAGACATTATGCTCGTGAATCCAGTCCGTATGCGCTATTCCCGCGCTTGTTCCCCAGGTATAGTTGTTAAAGCCGTAGGCGTAACAATAACTCACGGTCATGCGAATCACGCTTCTCGTGCTGTTATGAGTTCTTACAAAGTGCTTTTCCACGTCTCCGCTTGGCGCCGTGGACGCGACGTGTGAAAGCGTCACATCAGAAATGTTGGCACTGGTATTGTAAACGTTCAGCGGAAAGGCGACGTCGGTGAAAACAAAGCCATAGTTCCCGGGCGACTTATCCGGCAAACCGTTGGAAAATCCACCGCCTTTTACGCCATCGAAGATCCAATACGAAGAATTGAAGTTGCAACTGGAGGTAAACGCAGCCTGCCCATCACCCAGTGTGCTCGTCCAACCCGCAATCGCCTGCACCGCCGAATCACCGACCGTTGCCTTCTTGATGGTGATATAAGTCGAACCGGATGCAGCGGTGGTAAATGTCTTGCCGCTATAACTACCGTCCGCAAGATAATAAGTATTCCCTCGCACGAAGGAAATTGAGCCCCACGCGGCCTGATTATTCCAATCAGCACCACTGCCATTGCCCGTAGCCGAAGGGCCTACACAAATGGTTGCAGCATTCAAGGAAACAGCCGCGAAACAAAGTGAGACGGAGGCAATTACCACCTTTACGAACAAACGTCTAATCTCCATAGCCACCCTGTAGGCAGAATTCGCGCCACCTTCCAAGTACGGTACAGGAAAGCCTACAGCATTCACATCGAACCAGTTGCGGTTTCTATTGGTTTGCATGTTGCAAGCTCCTCTCTATACGTGTTTTGGCTCCATATCGATCCAGCAGCACAGCGAGACTTTGAATCATCGCTGAACTTCCATCAGAAACGAAATGACCAATCTGTGTTCAATATCTGAACTCCGCCCGTCTCCTTTCCGAATGCCATTGCTTTCTCCCAAAGGACTTAAGAACAAAACTGCTTATGCCAAAGTTCAAGAACCAGGAGGCCAAATACTTCCCTGGAATAATCCAAAGCGTGCTGGGTTTTTGATCCGTTCCGGTCATCGGCCAAATAGCGCTGTTGTGCCTCTACCATTTTTCTGACGTGCGAGCGTTCAAAGTACGAACCCAGTGCAGCGTTAGGTGAAAGGATCGTGTCATTAACAAAATCCTTCAGCTCATTTTTGAGCCAACGGTCGTATGGCAGGGGAAAACCCGCTTTCTTGCGCGTCAAGATCTCCGATGGAACCGAACTCTCCAATGCCCTACGAAGTACCCGTTTGCACGAGCGCCCTTCCACTTTAAATTCCGAGGGCAGAGTGGCCGCAAATTCCAAAACTTGATGATCCAGCAACGGGACGCGCAGCTCGACCGAAGTCGCCATCGTCATCTTGTCCGCCTTGACCAAAAGATCATCGGGCAACCAGGACTTCGTGTCCACGTACAGCATTTGTTGCAATAACTGTTTTTCGCCAACACGCTCGAACAATCGGCGCGTGGGTTGGCCCAGATCCAGCGTTCCCAGCGAGGCACGGAAATCCTCGGTGTAGAGGGCTGCTTTTTGCTGATTGAACGGCGTCTCCGGCGTTGCGGACACGCCGTAGTAATACTGCGAAAGCGGTGTGCTTACGTAATTGCGGTATTGCCGAAGATCCTTACCCGTCACCAATTCCCCAGTCCTGAGCCCTGCAGACAAAAGTCCCCGCGCTGGTCCGAACATGGATTTTAAGCGCTCCAGCCAAAGCACATTCCGATATCGAGTGTATCCCGCGAACGCTTCATCTCCACCTTCACCCGACAACAGCACTTTGACCCCACACTCACGCGCGAGCCTGGAAACGAAGTACAAACTGATTGCCGGCGGTTCGCACACTGGTTCTTCCATGTGCCAGACGTACTTCGGCAGAAAATCCCGGAAATCCTGCGCCGTCACCGTCAAATCGTGATGAACCGTCCCAAAACGCTTTGAGGCCAGACGCGCATAGGGCCGTTCGTCAGCAAAGCTCGCTCCGGCAAAGCCCACAGTAAACGTGTTGAGCGGCTTGGTGGAATGATCCGCAGCAAACCGAAGAACGCCCGTCGAATCAACCCCACCGCTGGCCAGCACCCCGACCGGCACATCGCTGATCATGTGGTCCTTGACGGTTCGCGAGAGCAGCTTTTGAAGCGCGTCAACCGCGTCTTCGATTCGGCCCCACCGACTCTCTCCGTCGAATTTCAAATCCCAGTATTCGCGGTCCGTTACCGTATCGCCCCGAACCATCAAACTATGTCCGGGCTCCAGCTTGGAGAGACCTTTGATCATCGTTTCGTTCCCGGGCAGGTAGTAATAGGTGAGGAAACGATCAATCGCGCGGGGGTTCACCTCACGCGCAATGGAAGAATCGATCAGCAGTGACTTGATCTCTGATCCGAACACCAGCGACTTGCCGGTATTTGCATAGTACAGCGGCTTGATACCGACCCGGTCGCGTGCCAGGAACAGCTCCCTTTTCTTTTCATCCCAAATCGCAAAGGCAAACATGCCGCGCAACCGGGTAACACACTCGCTCCCAAGTTCCTCATACAAGTGCACGATTACCTCGGTGTCCGTGGTCGAAGTGAATTGATGCCCCTTGGCGAGCAGTTCCTCGCGCAATTCGAGATAATTGTAAATCTCCCCGTTGAAGGTGATCCAGACCGTTCGATCTTCGTTGCACATCGGCTGTGCTCCGGTGGGACGTAGATCGATGATCGAAAGGCGGCGATGTCCCAGGCCGACCGGGCCGGAAACATATTTCCCGGTCCCATCCGGTCCTCGATGAGTGATGACTTCCGTCATCCGTTCGATCAAAGCGGGATCAACCGGCTGCCCGTCAAAATTGAGTTTGCCTACGATGCCACACATGCGAGGGTTCGATCAGAGAGAAGAGTTACCGCCAGCGGAATCATCCAACGGCTGATGCATCAGCCTCCACGATTTCGATAAGATGTTTCGTCGGCGTAAACCACCATGCAATCTTGCGGCCGCCGAACGCCACGGCCGGGACGGGGGCGCTAACTGGAAGGCATTTTCGTGATCTCAGCTCAATCTGGGCTTCCTCAAGGTCAGCCACTTCATAACAAATGTGATAAGCGCCCAGCCCTTTGGAGAGATAGCCGCCGACCGGTGATGAAGGGTCCAACGGCATAATCAATTCAACAACACACTCATCGTTCCCCGGCCGCCTCAGGAAGCAAACCCGCACCTTCTGAATCGGATCATCAAAAGGCCCTGACTCCAGGGCAAAGCCGAGCGTCTCTTGATAAAATGTCTGTGCCGCAGCCAGGTCGGCAGTGGCGACGCCAAGATGATGGATCTTTAAAGCGTCGGGTTTCACGCAGAGGTCGGCTTCCCGGCTTTCTCCGTCACGGCTCGACAGATGGCACCGACATCCCGCAAGTGCACTATTTCATCCATCGTGAACGAGACACCGAACTTCTGCTCCACCGCCATCACCAGATTGATGTGTCCGACAGAATCCCACTGCTCGATCGTTTGGCCGGAGCTGTTGTCCGCAACGCTCTCCCGGGGAATGCTGAACGTGGACGCGATCAGGTCCTTAACTTCGGATAGGGTATCATTCATGACTTGGTAACTAAATCGACGGCGAGGTCTATATAATCGACCCGCGGCAACGGCAAGTTCGCAATTTCCGCGCCGAACCATTGCTCCCCGTTGCTGCCGTTGGCTTGAAAGCCGCAACGCGCCAGGAAATCTTTGCACGGAGCGTTCTTCGCCGTTGGAATGAACTGGCCGCGAATTTGCAAACATTGCTTCTGTTTTGCCCACTGCAACACGCCGGACAGAAAGGCGAACTCCGCATTCTTGCCCATCACCCGGCAGCTCATCAAAAACGACTCCACAAACAAAGTTTGCTCTCGGGCCTCCACGATCGCCAGACCGGACCATCCGTAATCCCCAAAACGGTCCGCGGCATTCATGAGCAGCACCGCACTGTTGGGTGATTCGGCAACGCGTTTCAGATGATCCGCACTGTGGCGGCGCGTGGTGAGGTTGAACTGATTGGTTCGTTGGCAGAGTTGCGTTGCCCGGTCCAGCAGTTCAGGCCGTAACAACTCGACCTTCACTGACAGATTCAGTTTCTCGAGGAACTGCTCAAAGGAGGGCGCTTCCGCCTGCAACTCGCGCCGCTGCTTCTCTTCCCAATACATTTTGGCGCGTTTGAGGTCTTCCGCGGTAACCGTCAACGTGTCCAGTTCGCAATGATTCAGAACGTCCAGGTAACCCGATGCCTCACGCGGCATTTCCGGGACGAGCACTTCGGGCAACCGCTCGCGCACCCAACCGCGCTCCGAAGCGCTGTCGTCGAGGAATACCATATGTCCCAGGCCGATGTTCAAATCCTTGCTCAAGCGGCTTAAGTTCGTGGCCTTGTCATCCCAATTGACCTGCATCGCCGCAAAGTCACTTTCGCGGAGGACCATTTCCGGATGGTCCCGCAATATCGGCAACACGTCCGTGAGGTTGTTCTTGCTGTTGATTGCCAGCAGGACGCCGCGCTTGCTCAAAGCCTTCAACGCCTGTTGAAATCGCAAATAAGGACGGCCCGCGGGGGTATCGCCGATTCGGATGCCGTCCGCGCCATCTTCTCCGAGAATGCCGCCCCAAAGCGTGTTATCCAGATCAAGCACAACGCACTTGCGCGACAGACCCTGCAGCGCCCGGAAATAACGCATCCACTCAGTCACCAGCAATTGTTGCATGGTCGGACCGAACGGAAACTGGGCCATAAACTCGAATCGCCGATCATAGGCCTGAAAGCCGGCCTCAGCCCAAAGGCTCTCCAGGTCATAGACGTGACACTGCGGCAAATCGCTTGCCGTTTCGTAGATGCGCTGGTTGATCTGGCGAATCGCACGGCGATAAACCGGATCCATACCAATCCCCAGCGCCGTCCGCGGCAGAACGGTAAAGGTATTTACGAGAATCGTGCCTTGGTTGCGGGTCCGGATGGCTTTGATTACCTCCGCCACATGCGCCACCGTTTCCGCAACCACCGATTCACGAACCTCGGGTTTTTCCAATGCCAGGGAATGCTCAAGACCGGAACGAATCTGAGCGAGATCGAGATAGATGACCGTCAAATCCGGCTTGAATCGATACAGGTCGCTGTTTGCCTGAAACACCTGCGCTGCCAGATTGCCATGCTCAGTAATATGAAATTTACATTCGAGCTTCCGCGCGCTGAGTTCTTTCTTCAGTCGCGGCACGAGCGGCGCGACCGTCGAGTTTGATACAAATGCCCAATGAAACATTGCTACCTGCCTTTCTCAGACCGTAAACGCACAATCACCATCACCGTCCTGCACACCCACTCGCGCAATCTCCCCGGCTGGGCCGGACAAGATCCACGGGCGCACTCGCTCTTTCCGGGCCACCCATGGAAAACCTGATCGCTCAAAACACTCCAGCAAATCGCGTCGGAATGTCGTTATCCGCTTGAGCCGCATCGCCACGAGATGATTTCCAATAATCCGCGCAGTGAGTTCCGCCTCCTGGTCATGACAACACGTCGGAAGGATCAGGTGATCGTCAATCATGCTCAAATGCAATACTGCCACCAACCGCTGCTCCCGCCGGACTTTGAGCAGCAAATTACGATGAGTCCGCGCTGTCGTATCAAATCGGAATGACGGTGGAGGAAGCAAAGGGGCAATGGTCATCCAGGAGTGGTTGGCAATCCAATTCACCTCCCGAGATCCGCGGCGGGAAAGTTGATTCTCCGCGTGCTGCTCCAAAAAAGCATTCGCCTCCGCATCCAACGCCGGAACGTATTCAATCTTCACATCCGCGGGCAGTGCATTGCCGCGACGCCACAGGCATTGCCGCAGTAGTACCAGCCCATTTGCCAGCGCGTCCGCGCCAGCCAGCAGCCAGCGCACTTTGGCCAGCACGGGTAGTCGCTTCGGCAGAAGATTTGCGAGATCAAATCGGGCAAACGCGGTCATCCCCCGTAATTCCTGAACTGTTTTGAACCGCTTGGTGGCGCTGTAAACCGCCTTGGCATCATTGGAAAAACCAGAGGCCCCGACACCAGCTTTGTAGAACCCCATCGCACGCATCATCAGCATCATTCCGGTGCCGGAATATTTCCTGTCGGGATTCGCCCACCATGCCGTCAACCAACCGATCTTCAGTTTCTGCCCTCCAGCAAAAACAAAATCCGGCACAATGCCTAAATGCGCGATCACCATCTCGTTTTCTGTAGCAACCAGAAGCGCAACGTCAGCATCGTCGGCCCTGGGATTGTTTACTTGTGACCAGACACGCTCGCGGGTCACCGGAATCGGGTTTCCTTCAAACCACGTGCCGCACGCCAACCTTTGGCGCAGGTCGGCGATGGTGTATGTCTTTATCTGCACCATGAAGTCGCACGCGGCGTGTCCAGCTTACGCCGATGCGCCTGCCAGCAGTCCCCGCAGCTTTTGCTTAAGATCCGACGCGGCTTTCACCCAACGGTATGCTCCCGCCACCTTTAATCTGAACTCCAGTCCCCCATCGGTCGGCTCGGCAGCAACACGTCCCACAACAAAATCATCCTTTCGTTGGAACGCGAAAACCGGATCGGTAGTAAACACCCGCTCGTAGCCGGCCTCGCGACATAGTTGAATCAGTCGTTCATTGTACGCACCGTAAGGAAAGCTGAATGCCTGGATGTCACGTCCGAGCAGGGCTTCCAATTCACGGCGCGAATTGACGAGTTCTTCCCGAGCCCTACTTTCGTCCAGCTTCGTCAGTACCGGGTGGGTCCGCGTATGCGAACCAAAGTGCAGCCCATCCGCAGGCAACGCTCTCAGTTGTTCAGCGGTTATCGTTCGCTCTTCCGGAGTGTAATCAGGACCAAAGTTCTCCCAATCCGGAATCACTCCCAGGCGATCACTGATGACAAAAATCATGGCCGGGATTCCACGCTGCCTCAAGGTGGGCAATGCATTGGCGATGATGTTGGCATTCGCGTCGTCGAATGTAATAGCGACGTAATTCGCACCGCGCTCCAATGGTGCGGGCGTAGCCGGGTTCACCACCCGGGCGTGTCGTAATACCGTGTCCATCTGCCGCGCAAAGCCCTCGCGCTGATCGTCCATCACCGAATGATAGAAAAGCACGACGCACCGCGCCGGCCGACGGAGTCCAAACACCCTCCCCAGAGTCCCGAACACGCCGTCCGCCACGAAGACCATCAGGCTGACCAGCAGTTTGAATTGGCGCATGGCTAGGAGCGGCTGAGTGACTTCTCAGCGTGGGCCGGCGACCCGCTTGCAGCCACGGTCATTAGCGGCGCATAACCGAGGTCCGGCTCAGTTCCATTAGCAATGAAGCGTTCCGCATCCAAGTGCCAGTTCCATTTGAGGAGCGTGCGATAAAGCTCCACTTCGTTCCGGTTCGACGCCCCGCTTTTGATCAAATCGCGCAGTCGAAATCCCAAATAACGCAGCGAAAATGCGAATAACGAAATCCATCGCAATCGCTTCGCGCCACGCAGCCCAAAATGTTTATGGAAATACTTGTACTTTCCACGTTCGGTCTCGAGGATCACCTTGATCGGATAGCCACCTCGATTCACGCCGCCGATATGGACAATCTCGGCAGCGGGACAAAACCGCACCGCGTATCCCGCCTTCCACACCCGGCAACACAGATCGGCATCTTCGTATTGGTGATGAAACCGCTCGTCGAACCCTTCAAGCTGCTGCAGCAGTTCGCGGCGGAGCAGCAGCGTGCAACCTGCTTGAAAACCAATCTCGCGGTCGGTCGAACCGTCCCAACCCAGGTATTTGTCCACTTGAAGCGCGTCAAAGACCAGGCCCGGCCAGCGAAGACATATCGCCTTGCAAAAGTATCTAAACACCGTGGGCAGTGGCTGCGCGGTGATTTGGAGTGAGCCGTCTTCATTTAGCGTCCGACAGCCAAACGCTCCCGCTTGGGGATGACGGTCCGCATAAGCGATCCATTTCTCCAGAGCGCCACTGCGCAGATAGGTATCGGGATTCAGGAGCAAGACATATTCACCCCGCGCCGTACGAATGCCGCCGTTATTCCCGGGTCCAAACCCCATGTTGCGACCGTTCTCCACCACCAACACTTCAGGGAAATGAGCGCGCACCAAATCCAGCGAGCCATCCGTTGAGCCGTTGTCGGCTACAATGATCTCAAAATCCAACCCTTGCGTGTACGCATAAATGGACTCGAGGCACGTCGCCAGGTACTTCCGGTCGTTCCAGCAAATGATAACAATGGAGAGTTTCATGCAGCGCGACGAAAGCGGCTCACTTCACCCGGAAGGCCCGATGCCACAATTCGAGCGAGACGAGCATGTAAATATGCCGGCGATACTGCTCGCGGCCGCTACGGTCCAAATCGAGAATCCGGCGGATGTAGCCCTGGTCGAAGTATTGTCCCATCGCGGAATCACTCCCCAGCAAACAATCCTCGACAAATGTCCGCATGCGAACGCGAAACCAGTTCTCGATAGGGTTCGCAAATCCCTTTTTCTTCCGGTAAACCACCTCCGGTGGCAGCCATTTTTCGCACGCCTTTTTGTGAAGATACTTTCCACTCATCCCGTTCAGTTTGCATTTCGGCGGCAGGCTCTCGATAAACTCCACCAACCGATAATCCAGAAACGGCACGCGAGCTTCGAGTGAACAGGCCATCGACGTTTTGTCGCCCACCATCAGCAGATCATCCGGGAGATTCGACCGCACATCGACATAGAGCATTTGCGTGAGCGGATCGAGGTGCTTCACGTCTCCTTGCAGTCGGCCCAACGCGTGTCGCGTCCCGTGGGCATCGGCATCAAACTGTTCCTTGAGTCCGTTCTTGTACAACTGCGACTTCATCTCCGGGCTGAAAAAGGAATAGACCTTGGCAAACCGGGTGAGCATGTCTGGTTCACTCAAGGAAGCCACACCACGCTTCAGTCGCTCCATGCGACCCGGCAGTTTGGCGACTACGGGAGCGATGCCGCCGGTCAATACGCTCGGCAGCTTGCTGTAGTACTCGGAGAGTTTAACGCCCTTGTAACGATCGTAGCCCGCCCACGGCTCATCAGCTCCCTGCCCGGTCAGCGCCACTTTCACCTTTTGGGCCGTAATCCTGGAAACGAAATAAAATGCCGCCGCCGTTTCATTGCCAACCGGTTCTTCCAGGTCGTACATGTAACGCTCGTAGTATTTCGCGTAGTCGTCCGGAGCCAGCATTTGAAAATAATGTTCCGCTCCAAACTGACGGGCCATCACCTTCGCGTCTTCGACTTCGTTCGTCTTCTCGCCGTCCTCGAAGCCGATGGTAAAAGTCTGGACTGGCTTGCTGGTGTGCCGGCTCATGATCGCGAGCAACACACCGGAATCGATGCCCGAACTCAGAAAAAGCCCAAGGGGCACATCGCTGCGCAACTGCAATCGCACGGCGTCTTCGAGCAAGGTCTGATATTCTTCGATCAATTCCTCCTCGCGCCAGCGGGTTCGCAACTGCGGCACCCAATTCCAGAATCGTATAACCGAAAGCCCCTTCTTGCTGGCTACCATCGCGTGACCGGGCGGCAGTTTGAAAATCCCCTTGAACAACGTTTTCGGCGAGGGTACATAGCGAAAGGTAAACAATTCTGCCAACGCCTGCAGATCGATTTCCTTCGGGCACTCCGAATCCTTCAACAGCACTTTAATCTCAGACGCAATCAACAGCCGGCGACCGATCGTCACATAGTAAAGCGGCTTGATTCCCAAGTGGTCGCGAGCCACGAAGAGTTCCCGCTTGTTGCTGTCCCAGAGCGCAAACGCGAACATCCCATTGAAACGCTTTACACAATCTACGCCCCATTGTTCGTACGCGTGAACGATCACTTCGGTATCTGAAGCCGTCTTGAACTTGTGGCCGTGCGACTCCAGTTCGGTCCGCAACTCGACAAAGTTATAAATCTCGCCGTTAAAGACGACCTGCAACTTGCCGTCCTCATTTCCGATCGGTTGTCCGCCGCCACCGAGGTCGATAATACTGAGTCGCCGGTGACCCAGCCCCACTTCGCCATCGATGAACCGTCCGTCGCCGTCGGGTCCACGATGCCGGATCGTGTCCGTCATCTCCTCAAGCAGCGTCCGTTTAATCGGTCGTCCTTCGAAATCAAAAATGGCACAGATTCCGCACATAACGTTCAGACACTTCCCAACCTAAGCATCCGCTTCAGTTTCCCGTGTTGCTCTTTTCTCAAGAAGCGCACCACTTCGGGCGAGACTGCCTGGGGCTTCCATCGCAAAGCATCCGAAAAGTAGCCATACAGTAACGCGCCGGAGCCGATCAACCGCGGGGGCTGGGAAATTCGATACAGGCAGCGCAAACAGAAAAACACCGGGCTGTATCCAAGCGAATACATGCGCCGCCCCAACTTCACGCACGCGCCGAGCGGACTGGCGTTGGCCGTGCCAGTCAACCGGTGCTCCAGGGTGCGGAGTTCCGGGAAAGTCCTCGTCCGCCACCCATGCATGCGTGCGGCAATCTCCGCTGCGGAGTCAATTCCGCCGCCGGGCATCGGTTGATAGCCGCCGATCCTTTCGAAACACTCACGACGAAATAACTGCACGGCGCCAGCCACACTGTCCAAGGCCACATTCTGGCTCACAAACCGGTCGCCGACTGTGGTGTGAACCATGCCACCCGCCAGGCCGAGCTTCGGATCAGCGGCAAATCTTTTGAGGAGTTCCTCAAAGTACGTGGGCTCAAGTGTCATGTCGGCATCAAGATTGCCGACAAACGCGAAGTCGAGATGCTTGACGCGATCCAGTCCCGCGTTGAAGGCGCGGACCTTGTTTCCAAAATGCCGCCCGGCCGCCCGTTCCAGATTCACTACCTCAATGAAGGAATGTCGCCCTGCCTTGGCCTCAATCAATTCCCTGGTGCGGTCCGTGGACGCGTCGTTCACGACCACCCACTTCAAGGGCCGGACCGTTTGCGCCGCCATTGATTCCGCCGTCTGGGCGATCAGGGCCGCCTCGTTGTGGGCCGGAGTGATGATTACGTAGCCGGTGAGCATGCTTAGCCTACGCGCCGTTGCGAGCCAGCAATGCAGAAGTTCCCTGCAAGAAGCTCTTCCGTTCCTCACTCCAACGATGCGCCCGATACACCGCCTGGCCGCGGCAGACCAACTCCCGGGTCCTGGCCGCATCCTTAAGCAGCGTCTTGATCTTCTCAGCCAAATCAGGTTCATCACCCGGCTGGAAAAAAGCGATCTCCTCACCGCTGAAATAGTCCTGAATGCCTGAAGTGCGCGGTGCAATCACGGCCTTGCCACGCGCCAAATACTCAAAAATCCGCGTGGGCATGTTGATCTCAGTAAATACACTTCCGCGATTGGGAATGACGCCCAGGTCGCACGCGTCAATCGCTTTGACAATCTGCTCCAACGATTTTGGCCCGTGATACTTCACCGCATGGTCCAGCCCCAGCTTTTTTACCTGTTCCAGAACCTGATCAAGAAACGGCGTGCGCCGGCCAAAAATATGGAGCTCCGCATTCGGGATGTCGGCAATGACTGATTTGAAAGCAGCAACGGCAATATCCAGTCCGTGACGTTCCACAATCGCGCCGTGGTACATCACCGTCAGCGGCCGGCCGGGATGACCGTTCTGAGTTCCGACCGTCGCCAAATCCCGGCACGGAAAAATCCCTTCATCGGGAGAGTTCATGATCACCCGCAGCTTTTGGGGCGGGCAACCTCGCGCAATAAAGAGTTTTTGGAACGCAATGTTGGGGGTCAGCACAAGGTGGGCACATCGAATACTCCATCGCTCCAACACCTTCATCAGACGCACGCCAACAGAGTCTTCGCGCAACCCGTAAATACTCATCATCAGTTCCGGCATGGGATCATGCAGATCCAAAATCACCTTCGCACCTAGCAGCCGCGGCACGATCGCACTGAACACAAGCACATCCGGCATGTTATGCACATGAACCAGATCGTACCGTCGCCGCAAATGGCGAAACGTTATGGTGAAGAAGCATGCGAGAATGAACGACCCGTACTGAAACATGTAGGACAGCTTTCCGCCGCGCCAGTGTCTCAAGGGCACGCGGAACACATTAATTCCATTGCAGGTCTCTCGCCGCAGGTCACCGGGATTCTGCTCCAGCGAAATGACGTCAACTTCCGCGCCTTCTTGCGCCATTGTCTCGGCTTCACGGCGCGGGCGCGGATCGCTCGGGTAATGTGAGAAGACAAGCACTGCGACCCGCTTGCCTCGCAGGCCATGACTTTTGGAATCGAGCGAATCGTTCACGGATGTTGATTTCACAAATGCAGACTTCGTCCCCGTCGCTTCGCAACTGCCGCGAGCAACCGTTCCAACTGCACCTCTTCAGTCATGCCAAACCTCCAGCGACAAATTCCGACGGAGTTGAAAAGCCAAATAAAATTACAAGTACTTGCAGCAACCTGAGTACCGATAGAGTTACCGGCCCTCAGTCATTAGCGAGACGGGCCGGAACATAATTGCGACATTTATTCAAGACGGCCACAACGGTGGCGCGAGCTTCCCTCATTAAGGCCATGGCCCGGCTCGCGCGCTGCTGTCCGGTACGCTCCGATTCAATCACCATCAACACCACATCCATCTGACCCGACAACCGTGGCGTGACACTTCGCGGAGACACGCGAGGCATGTCGAAAACGATGTAGTCGTATTCCGTTGCCTTGAGCTTTGGCACCAAGTGATTGAAGCTCGGCGGCAAGAGCTTCGCCAACCGGTCTTGCTTTCGTTGCTCTGGTGAAACTTTTGCCAGTGGCAACCCCTGGACAAATACCTCTTTCGACTCGGCTTCATCACCATTCAACTGAATCTCGGCCTCAGAGGGACCGCAACCCGGCTTGCCTCGGTAAAACGAGTGCGTTCGACCATCGGCTGTGTTCATGTCAACGAGCAGCGCACTGCCATCACCGGTCTTGGAGAGCGACGCTGCCAGTCCACTGGCCAGAGTCGATACCCCGGCCGCGTGGTCACACGAAGTCACACCGACCAGTCTGGGTTTGTGGGTGAGGTCATTAACTTCAAAATAAGTAATCAAGCGTTCGCGAAGACCTTCGACATGCAAACCCAGATGATTGGAGGGATTCCATTCGGCGACCGCCATTTCGGAAGGCGGAGCCGACCCTTCGTCAAGGATTTCATCCTCCGGAAGGTATTTGCCATCCCCATTCAACTGGAGCCATGGAAAATAGATCCGGCGCCGCCAACTCGTGTCGGGAATGGTGAGAAATACCGGCACGTGTAGAAATTTCACGATGTCCTGGCGCCGACGAAGCGTCCGATCAAGAACCATATCAATGAGAAAGGCGAGACCGAATCCCAGACCGACACAACCACCGAAAGCCATTCCGACCAGCTTGAGCAGCTTCTTCATGTCAGGACCTGCTGGAGTGGGGCTTTGGGTCAAATACATTCCGAGCACGCGGCCGGGCGCATTCGAGTCGGCTTGAAGCGCCTGTTCAAGCCTTGCTTGCGTAGAATCGAATTTCTTTTGCTCCGTCGTGCGCCGTCGCTCCAGCTCGGTTATCTGTCTCTCGTAATCCATCAAGCGAAACGCTTCGGCTTTAACGATGGCGAGTTGATTACTAACGCTCTCCACCGTGCGTTTGAGCAACTTCATGTCCGCCAACGCGGTGGAGATAGTGACTGCACTTTCGTTGGTACCGCCCGTGCCCACGGTTCCAATGGCCAAACCCAGGCTCGCCATCGGACCATATTGCTTCTCGAGCTCCTTTATTCGCCCCGTCAAGTTTGTAATTTGTTGGTTCAGACGAATCACGTCGGGATGAAAACCCGTCACCTCCTCGAGACGTTTTCGGACCTGTTTCCGGTATTCGTCCACACGCTTGGCAGTGTCACGGTATTCGTCAACGATTTCCGGAGGCACCGTCGAAGCCGTAGCATTGGTGGAATCAGCCAGCCATTCGCCATAGAGAGCCTCGCGCTGCGAGAGTTTGGACTGAGCTTCAAAGAGTTCATCCTCCAGCTTGGAGATATGCCGTTGGTAAGACTTTTTGGCCTCAGGCATGTCGGGCACCCCTGCTTCTGATTTGAGCTTTTTCAGTTCAGCATCCAGCTCATCGATCTTCTTTCCCGATTCATCCAATTGTTGCCGAAAATGATCCTCCTGGTCGCTCTCGGCGCGCATTTGCATATGGCGGCGCATGTAGGTTTTGATCACCGCATCCAGAACCGGCTGAACGACGGTTTCATCCGGATGCTTGAAGGTCAGGGAAATGGTGGCGCTGTACGGAGTGGGCACCAGGAGTCCATCTCGAACCACGCCGGCGGCAACAATGGGATGATTCCCTCCACCCTTCTTCGCGAGAATCTTTTCCGGACCAACGTTTGTTGCCACGATGAGCGCGGTGTCCAGACTGTTGATGAGCTGGACCTCAGCGTCCATGATCTCCTGACCGCCCAAACCAAGCGCACTCACCTGGGTATCCGGGCCGGTGGGCCCGGCTCCCGTCTGCATGACATACTTCACGGAGACCTTGGCTTCCGACTTGTACAACGGTGGCTTTACCAACCGCACGAGGCCGGCTGCAATGAGGCCCAGAATCACAAACGAAATGATCAGCCACTTGTGCCGAAAAACCGTGTACAGCACGTCGTCCACAACGGCTCCCGTATTGGAAGCAGCTTCCGGCCGCGGCTCGTGGGGCGTACCCGAACTCATGCAAATAAAGTCTTACTCAAATCCGATACCGGCGTCAGCAAAGTCGTTCAACCAAAGACTACCGACAATTGTCCGAACAATTTGTCAGCAATAGCACGCACAAAAAACTTTCGTGCTCGCTTCCCAGCCACCGCCTCCTTGTCCACTTTGAAAAAGGGACTTGAAAATCACTCCGCCTTGGTCCCCGCACCTTCCGTGCGGCGCAGTACCCGTGCAGGATTCCCCGCCACGACGGTACCCTCTGGAACATCCCTGGTCACCACACTGCCAGCGCCAACAATGGCCCGTTCACCAATTGTAACCCCACACAGAATCGTCGCGCCCGAACCAATGGACGCGCCTCGTTTCACGAGGGTGCCGACGCAATTCCAATCGGCTTCAGTTTGCAGTTTTCCGTCCGCATTGGTGGACCGCGGAAAACGATCATTGATGAAGGTAACGCCGTGTCCGATGAACACTTCGTCCTCAAGGGTCACACCTTCGCAAATGAAAGTGTGACTTGAAACTTTGCACCGCGCACCGACCCGGGCGCCCTTCTGAATCTCGACGAAGGTGCCAATCTTGGAATCGTCTCCCACCGTGCACCCGTAAAGATTCGTGAAGGCGAAGACCTTGACCCGCTGGCCAAGTTTCACATCCGGGGCGATGCGCTGGTAAAGCTGATCCGCACTCACGCCGCCAACACACTCCGTGAGCCGGTCGGAATCACCACGCCCTGATTGTGTCCGTTCCCGTTGCCATGGCCGTTTCCGTTATGGCCATTGCTCTTACCATTGCCATTGGTGTGCCGGATTGATTCACCATTCGCTGAATGAGCCGGCAGGCCAAGACTGATCGCCTGACCATGCTGCTTGAGCGAGTGATTTGAGGCTTCGAGAATTCGAACCACTTCCAAACCTTGCGCTCCCCCCGTGATCGGCGTTGCCTCGCCCCGGATACAATCCAGGAAATGCTGACATTCCAGCTTCAACGGCTCGTCCTGTTTGATGTACGGAACGTACGCGTCACCGTAGTGATACGAGTAAGTGAATTCCGCAAACGAGTCATAATGCGGCGGCACTTCCACGCGGGCATCGTAAATCTTCAGCTTTTCCAACGGCTCGGTGTCATCGTAGATGATCATTCGGCGCGAGCCCACCACCGTCATCTGGCGCACCTTCTTCGGATCCAGCCAGCTGTTCTGAATGAACGCGCAACGGTTCTTTTTGAACGTGAGATACATCATTGTGACGTCTTCGATGCTGCGATTCACGTGACTGCTGCCCTGGCATGAAACGGCAGTCGGATGCTCGTCCAACAAGTGGAGGATGATCGAAATATCGTGCGGCGCGAGGTCCCAAGCCACATTAATGTCTTTCTGGAACAAGCCCAGATTCAGACGACGCGCCGAAATGTATTGCACCTCGCCGATATCACCGGAATCAATGATCTCCTTCATGCGACGGACGGCGGGTGAGAACAGGAAGGTGTGTCCCACCATGATGACCAGCCCATTTTGTTGCGCCAGGGCACAGAGTTCTTCGCCCTCGGCCACCGTGCGCGCCATTGGCTTCTCAATAAAAACATGCTTCCCTGCCAGCAAAGCGGCTTTGGCCATGTCGTAGTGGAAGCGCACCGGAGTCGCGATTACCAGCGCGTCCAGTTCGGGGTCATTGAGCAAATCTTCGTAGCGGTTGCTGGTTGCCACATCCTGATGCAACCGGCGCATGTGCTTGAGCCGTTGCTCGCTCGTATCACAAATGACCTTGAGCTGGCAATCAGGAGACTGCCGCAAGTTACGGATCAGGTTAGGCCCCCAATAACCGCAACCAACCACACCAACTTTGATGATTTTCTTGATCGATTTCATACATGTAACGGACGGACAGGTTTCGCCACTGCGGCCGGCGCGCTGCCATTCTCCGGGCGTTCTTTGCGGCGTGCCAAACTCGCGCGCTGGTCCAGACATTGGATGACCAGCGCCGGAAAAGTTTTGAACATGATCTTGAGGTCCAGCCCGAGGCTCGCCCGTTCGGAGTACTCAATATCCAGGTTGATCATTTGGGTGAACGTAGTCCGATTTTTCCCGCTCACCTGCCACAGACCCGTCAACCCGGGAGGGGCATTAAAGCGTTGGCGTTGCCAGGGTTCATACATTTCGTATTCGTAGGGAATACACGGCCGTGGCCCTACCAGGCTCATATCTCCGCGAATCACATTCAGCACCTGAGGCAATTCATCCAATCCGGTGGCGCGGAGAATGGACCCAAACGGAATAATTCTGGGATCGTTGGACGCGTCCAACTTGGTCATTGGCGCTTCGCTCTTGATCAAGTGGGCCGTGTACCCTTGATGCGTTTTGGTCTCGGCATTGACGTGCATCGTTCGAAACTTCAGACAGGTGAATTGTTGGCCGCGATGACCGACGCGCCGTTGGCGAAACAGGACAGGCCCCTTGGATCCGGCTTTGATCACGATTGCCACCAAACCGCCAACCACCACGAGCGCCGGAGCGCAAAGAACGATGACCGCCAAATCGAGTCCTCTCTTCCAATAAGGAATGCCCTTATCAAATCTTCCCCCGACACTTGTCTCTTTGTCTCTTGGTTGAGTCTGCTGGTGCATACTTTAATCCGATGAGCCGCTACTTCTGATACAACCTCTTCCCCACATAGTCTGATTTCCTGTCAGCGCAATCATCTTCTCTCTCACTCAAAATCGTTGCAAGTAGCAACAGCGCAATGACTTCTCCGCTGAATACGGAAGTAGAGTCCGGCTAATTACGGAAGTGATTTCAAAATTGACGGCGGCCTTTCATTGCAACCAAGCGTAAATAAGGGGAGTGGTTGGACGGGATTAACCCGACAATGAATCTAATTACTGGCGCGACGGCTTCGGACGCGCGATCAGGGAATCTCCCATCCCTATTCCACCGGCGGTTTTGTCATGACCGTTTTCACCCAGTCCTGGTTGTCGAGATACCAGCGAACCGTTTCCCGGATGCCACGTTCAAAAGTATAGGCGGGCACCCAGCCGAGTTCGCGCTGAAGTTTTGACGCATCGATGGCGTAACGCCGATCATGCCCGGGGCGATCTTTAACGTAGGTAATCAACTTCTGCGTGTTGCCGCCCAATTCCGGAGACAGCTCGTCAATTAAATCACAAATCAACTTCACGATGTTGATATTCGCCCATTCGTTGTGTCCGCCGATGTTGTACGTCTCCCCGGTTTTGCCACGCGTCAGCACCTGCCAGAGCGCTTCATCGTGGTCCCGCACGTAAAGCCAGTCGCGAACATTCATCCCATCGCCGTAAACAGGAATGTTCTTTCGGGAAAGACAATTCTGAATGACGACCGGGATGAGTTTTTCCGGAAATTGATAAGGCCCGTAATTGTTCGAGCAATTCGTAATCACCGTATTCAACCCGTAGGTGTGATGGTAGGCGCGCACGAGCATGTCGCTGGAGGCCTTGCTCGCCGAGTAAGGCGAATTCGGCGCGTACGGCGTGGTTTCAGTGAAGTAGCCGGTAGCGCCCAGCGACCCGTAGACTTCGTCCGTCGAAACGTGATGAAAACGTTTGTCCTCAAATTTGCCGTTCCAAAAGCCGCGACACGCTTCCAGAAGGTTGAACGTCCCGACAATGTTCGTGCTGATGAAATCGCCCGGCCCGGTAATGGAACGATCCACATGCGACTCCGCCGCGAGATGCATCACGTGCGTGATGCCGTGTTGCTCCACCACTCGCACCACCGCTGCTTTGTCTCGAAGATCGACTTTCTCGAACACGTACTTGGGATGCTTCGCCACCTTGTCCAGATTTGCCAGGTGTCCCGCATAGGTGAGGCAATCCAGGTTTACGAGTTTCTGGATCTCAGGTTTGTCAATGACATGCTGGATCAAGTTCGAGCCGATGAAACCGGCGCCGCCGGTAATGAGCAGGTTCACAGTAGCGTTAAGGTTAGGCTGTTTCCGGTTTCCAGTTTCGCAATGAATGTTCGAGCGCCTCAGTTACGGGACGGATTTTGATTCCGGCCGCCAACAACTTCGAAACATCCATCACACAGTTCGATCGCGGTGTCCTGGCCGCAACCTTGTAAAATTCTTCATCGTTCGCCCAAAACTCGAAGCGCTTCCCGGGTTTTAAAATTCTCTCAATCATCCCGATCACCTGGCGTGTCGTGATGAAGCCGGGATTGGTCACATTATAGATGCCATAGGGCGCGCGCTTCTCCCACAAATCCAGGCAGGCGGAGACATAGTCGCCGCGATGCGAAATCGAGTTAACGTTGTCATAGGCCTTGGTGTAACGCTGAACCTTGCTGAGGTAATTGCGCACGCTGTCGAACTCATCAAATGGAATCCTCAGCCGCCAGACATAAGATTGCCCGATACCGAAAATCGCTTCTTCACCCAGCGCCTTGGTGCCGCTGTAAAAACTGCACGGCCCATCACGAAAGGAGAAATTCGGCGTATCGTTCTCCGTAAAGCCCAGCACATTTTGCGGCGACGTCTCCACCAACGCGCGCAACTGAGGCTTGGTCATGTCCTTTTCCGCCCGGATCCCGCCAGCACTTCGAATTTTCGCGCCCGAGAAGATGCAACCGGACGAGACGTGCCCCCACGAAATTTGCAGCGCAGCGCAGGCATGGGCAATCGTTTGAGGCAGCAGAGTATTTCCGGCCAGGGTGTCCGCACGCGCAACTTCGCAGGCATCCACGTTCGGTTTTCCCGTATACCCGGCCGCGTTGATGATAAACTCTGGCTTCTTTGCTTTCAGAAACTCCAGCAACAGATCAAACCGTGTGTAATCGACTTCACGACGGGAAAGTGAAATAAACGAACTTTGTCGCCGTTCCAATTCCGTTTTGAACGCCTGCCCGATGTAGCCGGTGCCGCCAAGTAGGAGTATCATTTTTCGCTCTTGAGTCGTTTGGCTTCCGCCACCACGTCGCACAAGTACGACCGGTATTCACAATTGGGCATTTGCTCCAGCAGTTGGGCCAGTTGTTCGAGCGAAAGAAATCCCCCGCAAAAAGCCGCTTCTTCGGGGCAGCCAATCTTTACCCCGGCGCGTTTCTCGATCGTCTGCACGTAAGCACTGGCTTCATGCAAACTGCTGCTGGTTCCCGCGTCCAGCCACGCAAATCCCCGCGCCAGTCGGGACACGTGCAACCTCCCGCGTTTGAGATAGGCCACATTCACATCCGTAATCTCAAGTTCACCGCGCGCGGAAGGCTTTTGTGCCTTCACAATATCCAGGACTTCATTGTCATAAATGTAAAGTCCCGGCACGGCGTAGTTACTCTTGGGTTGCTTTGGCTTTTCTTCGATTGAAATGGCTCTTCCTTGCGCATCGAATTCGACAACGCCGTAGCGCTCCGGATCGTTGACATGATAACCAAAGATCGTCGCACCGCCTTTGAACTCACTGAACGCTTTGCCGAATGCGTCACCGCCGTAGAAGATGTTATCACCCAGAATGAGGGTTACGTTGTCTTTGCCAATGAACGACTCGGCAATCAAGAATGCCTGGGCAATCCCCGCGGGTTTCTCTTGTTCCCGATAATCAATCCTTAATCCGAATCGGGATCCGTCTCCGAGCAATTGACGAAAGCGCGGCAGATCATGAGGAGTGGAAATCAGGCAAAGCTCACGAATCCCCCCTTCAATCAGGGTCGTCAGCGGATAATACACCATGGGTTTATCGTACACGGGCTGGAGCTGCTTGCTCGCCACCAGTGTCAATGGATATAAACGCGACCCGGCGCCACCTGCTAGAATAATTCCCTTCATTGTTTAAGGCTGAAAAAGCGCGCCTTAAAATGCAGTCATTAACTGTCGAATCAAGCCATTTGCTCTCGCGATTTACCCGACTCAACGTCCGTACCGTTCCAATTCACCGCGTTTGCACCAACACCTGAAAGGCACGCCCCAGGTGTTCCGGATGCACCAAGGTCTGGAACTGCCGGCTGCGTCCGCCGGTCCACGCACCGCATCTTTCTGCTTCCGGCCAGAATCGCTCCATGATCCCGGCGAAGAAACTCGCTTGCGTTTGCAACAGGGCGGTCCGCAAACCGGTCGACTCGCCGGCCAGTTGAATAGAATCGAAATGGACGTGCGCGGTAAGATCCTGCTCGCCCGGATTCGCCAAAAAATCGTGACTCAGTTTGTGTCCACGATAGCCACGCAACGTTCCATTGACCCGGTGCGGAGCAAGAAATTCAATGGAACTCAGCCCGTAATCCAGGGTCAGCAACCATCCTCGCTGCAAGGCGGCGGCTGCCTCGGTCCACCACTTTTCCGCCGCAGGAGAAATCTCTGTGCTGAACCCATCCGGCAAAGCGTCGCGCAACTCCGCGGACCAGCGAAGGAGTTGTTGAAAAGCCATGGACATATTCAGAACTCCTGACCTTTCCATTCGTTCCCAGGCAAATTGATTCTCCTTAATGCACACGCCCCGCTCCAACCACTCCTGCCGGCTCGCATCCCAGCTCAACCGATGCAGCGGCATCGCATCCAATAGTTCGTTGGAAAAAACAACCCCGTTAAGTGTACCGGACTGACTTTTCAGATCGCCGGAAATCCATCGAACCCGGTTTGCAAAATTCTCAAGCGTGTGGCGCTGCCATTCCGTTCGGCGCGCCGATGGTTCGCAAATGACGTATTCCAGCCCCTCGAACAAAGCCGGACGCCACTTCCGCAGCCAGGTTAGTATGTCCTTGGCCAGTTGTCCGTCGTGTGCTCCGATTTCCACCAATTGAGGTTTCGTGTCGGAAAGTGTAGCCAGCCATTCAGCGAACTGGAACGCGAGTAACTCGCCGAAGAGCGTCCCCACCCTCACGCTCGTATAGAAATCTCCGCGTCTTCCGAGCCTGTCATTTTCCTTTTCATAATATCCACAATCGGGACAATAGAGCGCGAGCTCCATGAAACGTGCGAACGAAATCACGCGGTGCGCGCTGATTTCAGCCTTAATTCTTTCAACAACGCCGTTCAATTATTCGTTCGTTTCGTAGCTGGTGCGGATTTAGCTAAGTAGGGCACGGATTGCATTAGAATCTTATGGCTAAAATAGACGCCTTCTTCAACCTGATGTTTGAGCAAAAGGCTTCCGACTTGCATCTCTCGTCGGGAAACAACCCCATGCTCCGCATTAACGGCGAACTCCACCGCGTCGAACATCCGCCGCTCGACAGCGACGCGCTCAAAACGATGCTCTACGAAATCGCGCCGGAATACAAAATCAAAACCTTCGAAGAAACCGGCGACGTGGACTTCGGCTACGAAATTCCAAACATCTCGCGCTTTCGCGCCAACTTCTTCAATCAGAAGAACGGCATCGGCGCTGTCTTCCGGCAAATTCCCAGCAAAGTTCTGTCATTCGACGATTTCGAGAAATTCGATGCCCCACTGCCGCCCGTGTTGAAAAAGATGGCGATGCTGCACAAGGGCCTGGTGATTGTGACGGGACCCACCGGTTCGGGCAAATCCACCACGCTGGCCGCGATGTTGGATTACGCCAATAAGAACCGCCGCGATCACATCATCACGATGGAAGATCCCATCGAGTTCGTTCACGAAAGCAAGAACTGTCTGATCAATCAACGCGAAGTGGGACTGCATACCAAGAGCTTCGCCTCAGGCCTTAAGGGCGCGCTGCGCGAAGACCCGGACATCGTGCTCATCGGTGAAATGCGCGATCTCGAAACCATCGAACTCGCCATTCTCGCAGCCAACACGGGTCACCTGGTTTTCGGCACGCTACACACTCCCAGCGCGGCCAAGACGGTTGATCGTATTATCGACGTGTTCCCCGCCGATCAACAGAATAAGATTCGCGCGACCTTGTCAGAATCCCTTCGTGGCATCATTGCTCAAAACTTGTTCAAACGGATCGACAAGAAAGGTCGTGTCGCCGCACTTGAGATTTTGGTGTTCACCACCGCCATCGCCAACCTCGTGCGCGAGGCCAAGACCCACCAGATTCCCGGTATGATTCAAGTCGGCAAGAAATTGGGTAACCAGCCGCTCGACGACGCCATCATGGAGCACTTGCGCATGAAGCGCATCGCGCCCGAAGAAGCCTACGAGAAGGCGCTGGATAAACGCAAATTCCGACAGTTTCTCACCAACCCACCCGAAGAAGACGAGGTTTAATTTATGATGCGACGCCCGGAACTCGACCACGTTCTGAACACGATGCTGGACTCCCAGCCGGAGGTTTCCGACCTCTTGTTCACTGTGAATCGGCCTCTTCAGGTCGAAGCCTACGGTGAATTGAAGCCAGTAACGCTGGACCCGCAAATCGACCGGCTGACGCCCTATCAGACCGAAGCCATCGCCCTCAATATCATTGGCGAAAACCAGTGGCATTTGCAGGATCTGATGAAAAAGGGCTCTTGCGATACCTCGTATCAGCTCACGGACAAAGCTCGCTTCCGCGTCAATGTTTTTGCGCAACGCGGGGCGTATTCCATCGTCTGCCGCAAACTGAACACCGTCATCCCGACGCTCGCGACGTTGAAGTTCCCGGAAATCCTGCAGCAAATTCCTCGCGAAAAAACCGGCCTGGTCCTTGTTACGGGCGCAACTGGCTCCGGCAAGTCCACCACCCTGGCCGCCGTACTTAACGAAATCAATCTCACCAAGCCCGTTCACATCGTTACGTTGGAAGATCCGGTGGAATTTGTTTATCCGCACGTCACCGCCACGTTTAATCAACGCGAACTTGGCACGGACTTCGACAGCTTTTCGAATGGCTTGCGCGCCGCCTTGCGCCAGGCACCGAAAATTATTCTCGTGGGTGAAATGCGTGATCGCGAGACAGTCAGCATCGCCCTGAGTGCTGCGGAAACCGGACATCTGGTGTTGAGCACGCTTCACACAATTGACGCCGGCCAGACCATCAACCGTATTCTCGGTATGTTCGAGCCGGAAGAGCAGGATCAGGTTCGCGCCCGCCTGGCGGATTCGCTGCGGTGGATTGTCGGCCAACGGCTCGTGCCTCGGCTCGGCGGCGGACGACATGCCTTGTTGGAAATCATGGGCTCGAACCTTCGCACCCAGGAAACGATCCGGCTCGGCGAAACGGAAGGCAAAAGCTTCTATGAAATCATCGAAGCCAGTTACGCCTTCGGCTGGAAAACCTTTGATCACGCCGCGCTGGAAGCCTTCGAGCAAGGCACGATATCAGAAGAAGTTGCCCTGCTCTATTGCTCCAAGCGTGGCGTCGTCACGCGTGGCATCGACAACATGAAGAAATCTCGCGGTGAAGTGACCAGCTCCGTCGGCACACTGCGCATGAAGAGCGTCGTGGAAAAACTGCCCAGCGGCGGCGCCACGCCGCCTGCCCTCACCCTCAAGATCAAGTAAGCTATGAACGACCAATTTGATTTCATCAGCGCAACCGACAAGCCGGCACTGCTCGCCTTCTCCACACCCGAATGGCTGGACAGCGTCAAAACGTCGCTCCAGGAACTGGGCTACAAGGTTCACACGGCGGCCACCCACAGCGACTTTCTGATTCGTTTCAGCCAGGTGCATTATCAAGTGGTCATCCTTGAAGAACGCTTCGCCGCCAACAGCATCGAGGAAAACCTCACCTTACAGGCGCTTCAGCAAATGCCCATGAACCAGCGTCGCCACGCAACCGTCATTTTGCTGGGCGACAGCTTTCAGACCTTCACGCCGTTGCAGGCTTTCCAACAAAGCGTTCACGCCGTCATCAACACTTCAGAGTTATTCCTCATCAAGCAACTCATCGAAAAGGCCGTGGCGGACAATCAGATGTTCCTGCACAGCTACAAGGAAGTGCAATCGCGGTTGTATGCGAATTCGCATTAACCACTCACCGGAATTCGCCTCCCACCGTTAAGCCGGCAAGTTGGCAAAGTCGCTGATTCCCCACCGCTCTACAGTTCGATCAGGATGAGGAAACTGGCGTTTGCCTCGCTACTCGCTATTCTGAGTCCGTGATTCGTGTCGATCAGGCTTTGATGGACCGTGGGCTTTGCGAAAGCCGTGAAAAAGCCAAGCGAGCGGTCATGGCCGGGCAAGTACTCGTCAACGGTCAACCGGCTCGCAAGCCAAGCGATTCCGTCAAGGACACAGATGACTTGACGTTGGCAACGGCGGACAAGTTCGTCAGTCGCGGCGGTTACAAACTCGAACACGCCCTGCGGCACTTCCACCTTCATGTCACCGGGTTGACCGCAGTTGACCTCGGCGCGTCCACCGGCGGTTTCACCGATTGCCTCCTTCAGGCGGGTGCCGCGAAGGTTTATGCGGTCGACGTCGGCCATGGCCAACTCGCTTGGAAACTGCGTCAGGATCGGCGTGTCATCGTCATGGAAAAGACCAACGCACGCCACCTGACGCCGGAACAAATGCCACCGCCTTTCCGCCCGGCGGATCTGGCAGTGATTGATTGTTCCTTCATTTCCCTGCGCAAAATCCTGCCGCCTGCCGTTGCATTGTTGCGCGCCCCCGGTAAAATCGTCGCGTTGATCAAACCGCAATTCGAAGCCGGCAAAGCCGAAGCCGACAAAGGCGCAGGCGTCATTACGGACGCCGCCATCCACGAGCGCGTGTTGCGTGAGCTTAATGAGTTTGTTGGCAGAGAGGCGCATTTGCGTTGGTGCGGTGTGACGGAATCGCCATTGCTCGGACCGGCGGGTAATAAGGAATTTCTCGTGTTAATTGAAAAACAAGGCTGACAGAATCAGGAGCATTGGTTTGATCGGCAACCCCGGCAAGGCCTCTTGTGCCCGCACCGTAGAGCACGCCGCCAGACTCATTCGCACCGCCGGTCGTAAACTCTTTTGCGATTCGACCACCTCAAGACTTTCTCGTATTCAAGCGCGCGTTTGCCCCGACGCCGTGGCATTGGCACGCAGCGTTGATTTGCTGCTCGTGTTTGGGGGCGATGGGACCATGCTTCGCGTCGCGCGTGAGATCGCCGGGGCCACCACACCACTTCTGGGGATCAATGTGGGCGGCCTGGGATTTCTCACCGCCGTACCTTCTGATCAACTCGCTCGAGCTTTCAAACACCTTTGGAGCGGTGAATTCAGTTTTGAGCGCCGCGCGTTGATTGAAGCCGAAGTTCGCGACGATGGCCGGCGCGCCCGCAAACTGGCCCTGAACGACATCGTCATCGGACGCGGCGAAGTTTCCCGCCTCATCGAACTGGAAGTGCAGGTAAACGGCGAACCGCTCACCAGCTATCGGTGCGACGGACTGATCGTCAGCTCGCCGACCGGCTCCACCGCCTACTCGCTGGCAGCCGGAGGAGCGGTCGTATTGCCGACTGCGGAGGTTTTCGCGCTTACGCCCATTTGCCCGCACACCCTTTCAAATCGCTCGTTAATCGTCCCGCTGGCCGGCACGATTCGCATTCGCCCCATCAGTCCGGCGGCAACAACGATCTTGAGCGCCGATGGCGAAATCGTCAGCAATCTTTCGCCCGGCGATGTGGTTACGGTCCGCCGCAGCCGGCACCGCGTCCGCTTCATGCATCTGACCGGCAGTTCATTCTTTGAAGCATTGCGACGCAAACTGCACTGGCGCGGCGCTTATCTTTGATTTAACAAACCGGGATTCGATCATGGTACGCCTTGTTGATATTGCCAAACGTGTGGGGGTTTCAGTAATGACGGTGTCCAAGGCGTTGCGCGACCAGCATGACGTTTCCGCGGCCACCAAGGCACGCATCAAACAAGTGGCCCGGGAAATGGGCTATGTGCCGGATTCCAGCGCCCAAGGCCTTCGCACGCGGACTTCGAAATTGTTCGGGTTGGTTATTCCTTCCAGCACCAACCCGATTTTCGCCCGGATTGTCTACGCTATTGAGGAACGGGCACATGACCTCGGCTACGACATTCTATTGGCTCACAACTACAACATGGTTGACCGCGAAGAGGTTTGCCTGCGGCGCTTGCTCGCTCGTCGCGTTGATGGACTGTTCATTGCTCCCGTGTATCGGATGGAAACCGATGCACGGGTTTATCGCGAAGTGCAGAGCAGCAAGACTCCTGTGGTTCTCCTCGGATCACCGGCGGCCTTCTGCAGTCAGTTTGTCAGCGTGCAAACGGACGAACTCGCCGCCAGTTTTGCCGCCACGCAACACCTCCTGCAACTGGGCCACAAACGCATCGCCTACTTCACCGGACCGCTTCCCGCAACCTGGGCTCAGGAACGCTACGAAGGTTTTCGTCGGGCCCATCGCGAAGCCGGTTTGGATGTCGACGACCGACTGGTTTTCCACGCTGGCAGCACCATTGAAGATGGCGCCAAAGCCGCGCTTCAATTCGCCAACGAACAATGCGACGCCACCGCCGTCCAAACTGTCAACGATTTGGTCGCCATCGGTTGCGCCGAGACACTATCCAAACAGGGGATTCGCATTCCAACGGATTTGTCGTTGATTGGCTTTGGCAACGTGCTGGCCGCGGAACATTATCGGGTGCCGCTCACGACCATTCGCCAGCCCAAATTCCGGCTCGGCAATGCCGCCATGGACATGATGCTCCAACTGCTCCAGGGTGAAGCGGTGGAAAACAAACGCCTTCCCGGAGAACTGCTGGTCCGTGAAAGCACCGCGGCCCCACGGTCCACCTGAGTCAGATTCCCAGCCGACTGGCGTGCCGGTTGGTATTCGGCCTGCTTAACCAGCGGCATGAAGAAAGTTTTGATCGGCATTGGAGTGCTCACCATCCTGGCTGGGATCATCTGGGCATCGAAAGCCTGGACGACCCTGCGCGCGAACGCCCAGGCGGCCAGGTTCAACGACGACATCGAAAACCTCTTTGCCAGCCTGCAGAAATACAAGGAACGCGTGGGTTCGTATCCCGTCGGCAGCAATGCCCAGATAGCCAAAGCATTGAACGGCGAGAATACCAAGAACGTCATCATCATGGTCGGCCGCAAGACTGAGTTGAACGAAAAGGGCGAATTTGTGGACCCGTGGGGCACGCCGCTGCGCATCTACTTTTCGGATTCCGGGGTGCTGATCCGTTCCGCCGGCAAGAACCGAAGATTTGATGACAGCACTGTCATGGAAGCAGACGATTTTCTCCGGTCGAACTGAGCAGCAAATACTCTTTTCTTCACGCGAGGGCGCGAAGTGAATTCACTTCGCGCCCTCTGTGTTTGCCGCCCCTCATTTTCAGCGGTGCAATCCCCGGTTAGTGAATGGCAATCCCGCATTAGCGTTCCCGGCGTCTTTGAGGCTTGATGTTCCACTGAAAGGATCAAGCCTATGCTATTGCTGGACGCGCTCGACAAATATCCCTGGGAAACCAGACTTCGGGACGGAACTCCGGTCGTAATCCGCCCCGTCAACCGGCGCGATGAGGCCCGACTGCAAAGATTCTTCCTCACTGTGCCGGAAGAAGAACGTTTGTTTGTCAAACAACCGATTACGGATCAAACCCTCTTTCGCCAATGGTGTCGCCAGCCCGACTTTGAGCGCAATTTGCCGTTACTCGTACTCCACAAAAGGAAAGTCATCGGGGAAGCCACCCTGCATCAACGCGGCGGCGGCTGGAAACGTCATGTCGGTCTGATCACACTTCTCACGCACCCGGAGTATCGTGGGCGCGACGTATCGAAGATCCTGGTGACGGAACTCACCCAGCTCGCCCGCTATTGCGGGCTGCGCCGCTTGGAAGCCGAGGTCAACGGCGAACGCAAAATCGCCTTGTCCGTCCTGGCTCAATTGGGCTTCAACAAGCTCATGCACCTGCACGATTACGTGCTCGACATGAAAGGCGTCACACACGACTACGTCCTACTGGGCAAGAACCTGAAGGTGGAAGAGGAATACGCCGGGCTTGGCGGTTAACCTCGAATCGCATCAGCCACTTTGCACTGTTGAAGTCAGCCGGATTGTCCGCTAGGCTGGTCCGGCTATGTTGAACGTGAAGACAATCCGGGACCGGTTGCACCAGGCACCGTTCCGGCCGTTTCACATCCGTCTGTCTGATGGCCGGCGAATCGCCATCAAGCATCAGGACTTCGTCGCCGTCGGCGGCAGCGTAGTAGTGGTCACGGACTCGGACGACAATGTGCAAAGACTCGATTCCTTGCACATCGTCTCGCTGGACGATATTCCAACCAAAAAACGTAACGGAAAGCACTAAAAAATCAGCATGACGTTGACTGAAAAACTCCTCGCTCGCGCCGCCGGAAAATCTTCCGCGCAGGCCGGCGACAATGTGTGGGTTAAGGCCGATGTGCTCATGACGCACGACGTGTGCGGGCCAGGCACCATCGGCGTGTTCAAACGTGAATTCGGCAAGGACGCAAGAGTCTGGGACAAGAATCGCGTTGTCATCATTCCCGACCACTACATTTTCACCGCCGACTCCAAGTCGAATCGCAACGTGGACATCCTGCGTGAATTCGTGAAGGAGCAGGGCCTGCCCTACTTTTACGACGTCATTGATGACCCCAACGGCACGTGGCACTTCGACTCCAGCAAAGGAATGCTGAAGCGCCAGTACGGTTCGCAATACGCCGGCGTTTGCCACACCGCGCTTCCGGCGAAAGGTCACACTCGCCCCGGAGAAGTGCTCTTCGGCACGGACTCGCACACCTGCATGGCCGGCGCGTTCAACGAATTCGCCACCGGCATTGGCAACACCGACGCCGGTTTCGTCATGGGCACAGGCAAATTGCTCATCAAAGTTCCCGAGACAATGCATTTTCGCCTCGAAGGTAAAATGCAGCCCGGTGTGATGGCCAAGGACATCATCCTGCACTGCATCGGCGAGATCGGCTTTGACGGCGCCACCTATCGGGCGATGCAGTTCGACGGCCCGGGCGTGGAGTCCCTCTCGAT
Source organism: Verrucomicrobiia bacterium (assembly GCA_036274115.1). GTDB lineage: Bacteria > Verrucomicrobiota > Verrucomicrobiia > Limisphaerales > JADLHS01 > JADLHS01. The sequence goes on along the minus strand of DASUGI010000256.1, from coordinate 20,895 downwards.
GGACGACCGCATGACCATCGCCAACATGGCTATCGAGGCGGGTGGCAAGAACGGCATCTTCCCGTTCGATTCGCGCACCGCTGAATACGTTGACGCCCGTGTCAAGTTGAACGGCACGCACTCGCGCTACGAACCGGTCGAGCTCGATAAGGACCAGAAGTTCGTTTACGAACTCGTGGTGGATTTGTCGAAGCTTGAACCAACCGTCGCCTGCCATCCCGATCCCGGCCAACGCAAGAAGGCCAAAGAGATGAGCAACGTAAAGCTCGACCGCGCCTACGTCGGCTCCTGCACCGGCGGCAAGACCAGTGACTTCGTGGAGTTCGCCCGAGTGTTGCGCGGACGCAAGGTGAGCATTGACACGTTTGGCGTGCCGGCCACGCCGGACATCGTTCACGATTTGCAGAACACGCGCTGGGGCGGAGAAACCATTTGGAACATCCTCGTCAGCGCCGGCGTGCAAATGACCGAAAACGCCGGCTGCGCCGCGTGCCTCGGCGGGCCCGTTGATACCTTTGGCCGCATCAACAAATCCGGCATCAAATGCATCAGCGCCACCAACCGCAACTTCCCTGGCCGTATGGGCGACAAGGAATCGCAAGTATTCCTCGCCAGCCCGGCAACCGTCGCAGCCAGTGCCATCACCGGCAAGGTGACTGATCCGCGGGAGTACCTGAGCTGAAAACGTGATTGGCAAAAACCCTCGCCCGAACCGGCGAGGGTTTTTCATTTCAATATCAAGCGCGACGACAAATCACCTCGACTTGAACGACTTATCCGGGTACTTCGGCGCCGGCGGGACTGGCCGCGGGTCTTTGGCAATCAACTCCTGCAAATGCTTCACCGCCGCTTCGAGTTGCGCGTCTTTGCCGTTGAATGTCGCATGCGGCCGGTTATCCACCACGATGTCCGGGTCAACGCCATGGCCTTCAATCAGCCACTCGCCTTCCGGCCCATACACACCCGTCTCCGCCGCCGTCGCCATGCCGCTGTCCACCAACCACCGTTGCGCGGATAACCATACTTCCCCGCCCCACGTGCGCGTGCCGATGACTTTCCCCAGCCCCAGCCGCTTGAAACCTTCGCTAAACGCCTCACCATCGCTGGACGTGCGTTCATTGCACAACACGGTCACGTGACCGCGAAACGCGTAGTGCATGTTCCAATACGATTCGCCCACACGCGGCTGCCAATAGAACCATGCCTTGCGCAAAAGTTTTTCGAGAATCCAGGCGTCAATGTTCCCGCCGTTGTTGTGCCGCACGTCAATAATGAGGCCCTGCCGATTGAAAACGGGAAAGAACCCGCGCGCCCAATCGGCAATGTCCCCCGCGCCCATCGCGCGCAAGTGCACATAACCAATCTGCCCGCTACCGAGTTCTTCCACCCGCTCGCGGCGCGTAAGCTCCCATTCGTCGTATCGCAAGTCCCGTTCGCGGTCCGTGGAAACTGGTTTCACGATGGCCAACCGGTTGGTGCCGCCGTCATTGGGCTTGATCTCGAGCAACACCTGTTTGCCGGCCTGGTTTCGCAACAGCACTTCCGGATTGGTCACCGACAGCGTGTTTCGCCCGTTGATGGCCACAATCACGTCGCCGACCGATGCTTCAACACCCGGCTGGCGCAGCGGCGCATACTGATTGGGATAATCCGGGTCGGCCCGGTAGATGTGATCGATCCGCCAGCCGCCAGCGTTCTCATCCCGAATCAACCGCGCCCCCAGTGACGCGGGCCGAACCTGATCCGGACTTTCACGTTGATCACCAAAGCGCACGAAAATGTGCAACGCCGACAATTCGCCAACCAGATCATAAATGACATCGTTCAACTCAGCCCGATCGCTCACCCGCTCAATCAGCGGCTGATACTTGTTCCGCATGGCCACCCAATCCACGCCGTGCATCCCGCGGTCATAAAAGAAATCGCGCAGCATCCGCCAGGACTCCACGTAGATCTGCCGCCACTCCTCTCGCGGAATAATCGAAAGCATCCAGCCATCGACGTTCACCCGATCATCGAGCTTTGCGGGCGCGTTAGCATCCGCTGCAATGACGTGAAACGCGTCGCCCTTGCGGACGAGGATTTTCTTCCCTTCCAGCGCCAGTTCGTAGCTGGTCAGATCTTCGACAAGGTTTTTCGCTTTCGGATCCTTGTTGGTGATCTCAACCTGCTTCAAATTGTTCTTTGCGCCAAAATCCACATCGCGAGCCATGAACAACAGGTGTTTGGCCGTTGCTTCAAGCGCCCGGTAATTTCCCGCAGGAATGGGTACTTCATACAGCCGCGACGCCAACCCATCCAAGTCAATCTTCACCTCAACTGCCTTGGGCTTTTTGTCCTTGCCGTTCTTTTCGGACTTGGGCTCTTCGGCCTTGGGCTTTTCCTTATCATCGGCCTTGCCATCCTCAGCTTTCGCTTTGTCGGTCGCAGGCTCGTCTTCCTTGTCTTCCTTCTTTTCCTCTTTCTCTTTCCTTTCCTCCTTCTTGTCGTCTTCCTTGTCGCTCTGCAACTCATCCTTCGGCTGGAAAGGCCAACGCTGATTCTTCCCGAGCGCGAGCGCGTAAATTTTTGTCGTCTCCGTGAAGAACGGCTCCGGTTGGCGCGGCCCCCACGGACTTTGCACCAGCGAACGCAAATCACGATCGCTCAGAAAATACAGCCACTTCCCGTCCGGCGACCACGCGGGGCTATAGGTGTCCACCCGATCGCTGGTGATGGTTGTGTTTGAACTGTCCTCCACGCGATACAAATGAATCCGCTGGATGAGATTCGAAGCCGCATCCGTGTAGGCGAGCCATTGGCTGTCCGGCGACCAGGCGAAATCATTGAGATCATCGCGCGTTGACACCGCCACGAGCTTCGTTTCGTGAGTTTCCAATTCGTGAATCCAGAGTTTCCAATCCTTGTCGGACCACGCCACGCGCTTGCCATCCGGCGACGGCACGCCGGAAAACCGGAACACCGACCCGTTGGTCGTCAGTTCCTCCCCCGCCCCAACACCATTGGCCGGCAACTTCCAAAACTCCCATTCGCCCGTTTCATCGGACATGGCCATCAGCGATTTGCCATCCGGCAGGAAGCGCGCATCGCGATGACGCACGTTTGGTTTTGCCGGCAGCTCCACAAATCGTCCGGACTCGACCGGCGCGACGAACACCTTGCCGCGCGCCGTCAGCGCTACGCGATCACCGTTTGGCGACACGTGAGCGCTGGTCAGAAAATCCATCGGCCGCTTCACCCAGCGCTCTCGCATCTGGTCGAAATCTGATGTCAACCGGATGTCCAGGAGCGAATCCCGGTTGCTGGAAATTTCAAACAGTCGCAAGTCAGCCCCGTGTTGATAAACGATTCGACCGTTGTGCAACGCCGGCGACTTCACATCGAACTCCTTGTGCTTCGTCAGTTGCTTAAGGTCCGAGCCATCGGGCTTCATGGACCAGAGATTCATGATACCATCCCGATCCGTCGCAAAGTAAACGCGCTCCCGCCACCACATTGGATGACGACTTTGACCTCTGAAGTCCGTGGCGAGCGGAATCGCCTCCGCATCCCCTTGGCGGAATCTCCAAAGATTCTCAACGGTGCCACCCTGGTATCGCTTGGTGCTGCTCCCCTGGCGTGCCAGCCGCGTGAAGAACAACTGCCTGCCATCCGCATCGAATGCGCCTTGGCTTGCCTGCGCCAACGGTAAGACATTTCGCTGCCCGGTCTTCAAATCAATGGTGGCCAATTGCCAGTTCGGCAAAGTAGAAAATGCCTCGGTCGCATAAAGCAGCTTTCCGTCGGGAGTCCAACCCGCTACGAGCGCCGACGCGCCATGAAAAGTCCGGCGCTCCGGCAGGCCGCCGGCCAGAGGCATCGTGTAGACCTCCGTCGGCCCTTCGTATTGAGCACTGAACGCCAACGTTTGTCCGTCCGGCGAGATGGCCGCATTGGCTTCAACTCCCAAATGCGAGGTAATCCGCTCGGCCACTCCGCCCTTAACGCTGACGCGCCACAAATCACCTTCCGCGGTGAAAATGACGGTGTCATCGTGAATCGTCGGGAATCGATAATAGCCCCGTGGCGATTCTGCATAAACCTGCAAAGTGACCAATCCCAGCAAGAGCAGTAGGCGACAACAGACTTTCATGGGCCGTAAGCATCCCCATCTGATTTCCAAACGCCAGACTTTTTAAATGCATCGCCGTGGTTGCAAAATGGGTTGCCTCGTCCCGCGCTGATTGTTTTCATGGAGCGCCCATTGTGACTACTGCCGCGCCACGTCCAACCAACATCCTCGGAATTTCTGCCTTTTACCACGACAGTGCGGCGTGCCTCGTGCGTGATGGGCACATCATTGCCGCCGCGCAGGAGGAACGTTTCACTCGCAAGAAGCACGACGCCGCCTTTCCTAAGCATGCAGTTGAGTATTGCTTGCGCGCAGGCGGCATCTCGCTGGCGCAAGTGGATTATGTGGCGTTTTACGAGAAACCATTCGTCAAGTTCGACCGCATTCTCCACAGCTACCTGGCTTACGCGCCCAGCGGCTTGAAAACGTTTCTGATGGCGATTCCGCTTTGGATTCGCGAGCGCATCTGGATGAAAACGCTTATTCAGGAGGAACTCCGTTCGCTGGGAGCGCCGGCGTCCCACCAGCCTGAAGAAAATGAGAACCGCGCCGGCGGGACGCCAGCGCCCCCGGAGTTCACCGGCAAAATTCTCTTTCCTGAGCATCACGAATCGCACGCCGCTTCGGCATTTTTTCCATCGCCGTACCCTGAGGCCGCGTTTCTCACCGTGGACGGCGTCGGTGAGTGGACTACGACCAGTTATGGCAAGGGCATTGGCAACAAGATCGAGATGCTCGGCGAACTGCATTTTCCGCATTCGCTGGGCCTGCTTTACTCGGCATTTACTTACTTCACGGGCTTCCGGGTCAATTCCGGCGAATACAAGCTCATGGGCCTCGCACCCTATGGCGAGCCCAAATACGTGGACGTCATTTTGCGCGAGTTGATTGATCTCAAAGAGGACGGCTCGTTCCGCCTCAACATGAAGTATTTCAACTACGGCGTCGGACTGACGATGACGAATGCGAACTTCGACCAACTTTTTGGTCGCTCGCCGCGCAAACCGGAATCGAAGCTCACGCAAAGCGACATGGACCTCGCGCGTTCCATTCAGGACGTTACCGAAGAAATCATGTTTCGCATGGCCAAGCACGTGCGGAAGGAAACGGGCCTGAAGAATCTCGTTCTCGCGGGCGGGGTGGCACTGAACTGCGTCGCCAATGGGAAAATTTTGCGCGAAGGCATCTTCGATAACATCTGGATACAACCCGCCGCGGGCGATGCCGGCGGTTCCTTGGGCGCAGCCTTGTTTGCATGGCATCAGATTCTCGGCAACGAGCGCCAGGCCGACGGTGCGCATGATTTCCAGCGCGGTTCGTATCTGGGCCCGCAATTTTCGCGTGACGAAATTCACGCCTATCTCACGAAGAACAACATTCCGTTCACTGAATTGAGCGACGCCACATTGCCCGGGAAAATTGCCGACCTCATCAAGGCAGAAAAAGTTATTGGCTGGTTTTACGGGCGAATGGAATTTGGTCCGCGCGCACTTGGCGGGCGCTCCATTATTGGCGACGCGCAGTCTCCGAAGATGCAGGAAGTGATGAACCTGAAGATCAAGTTCCGCGAGAGCTTCCGGCCTTTTGCCCCCAGCGTTCTGCGGGAAAAATGCGCCGAGTGGTTTGATTTGAAGGAGGAGAGTCCCTACATGCTGCTCGTTGCACCCGTGGCAAAATCACGCCAACGGGAAATGACGGCCGAGGAGCAAAAGCGTTTTGGCCTGGAGAAATTACTCGCCATCCGCTCCACGATTCCGGCGGTGACCCACGTCGATTATTCCGCGCGCGTGCAAACTGTAGCCGAGGAGCATTCGCCGATGTATTACCGGATGATCAAGAAGTTCGACGAGAAATACGGCTGCCCGGTAATCATCAACACTTCGTTCAACGTGCGCGGTGAACCCATCGTTGGCACGCCGGAACATGCCTACCTCTGCTTCATGCGCACGAACATGGACTATCTCCTGCTTGGCAATTTCCTGCTTGAAAAGAAGGACCAAAAGCCCCTCGACAAGGACGTCAATTGGCTGAAGGAATTTGAACTCGACTGATTCATAACCACGGATGAACACGGATAAACACAGATCAGAAATCCCGGGGCGCGCCCTTCCGGCCGCTTCACCGTGCGTAGCAGTGGGGAAGGTGAAGCGGGCTGAAGCCCGCGCTCCGCTCGAGTTGTGCTTTCACCCGTGTCCGTCCTTATCCAACCGTGGTTGAACTCATGAACATCCGCGAGGACATCAAGCAATTGAAAACCGGCGACCGCGATTTGCGGAAGTTCGGGCTTATGGTGGGCGGCGTGTTTGTGGCGATTGGGTTGCTGTTTTTATGGCGGCATCCGGGACGTTCGCCATACTTTTTCTGGCCGGGAGGAACATTGATGGTGCTTGGCTTGGTGCTGCCGCGCGTGTTGAAATGGGTTTACATCGCCTGGATGAGCGTCGCGTTTGTGCTGGGCTTTGTTATGGCGCACGTCATCCTGACCTTGTTCTTCTTTTTGATCATCACGCCGGTCGGGCTGGTCGCGCGCCTGTTTGGTCAGGATTTCCTCAGCTTGAAGCTGGACCGGACCGCCAAAAGCTATTGGCGTCCGCGCGAAAAAAAGGCGAAATCACCGGCTGACTATGAACGGCAGTTCTGACACAAACACCAAGCCTCAATCTTCGCGTTGGAAACGGTTGTTGCAAAACCTGACGCTCGCGCTGGGAGTCTTCCTGATTTGCGCGCTCGGGGCAGAAATGGCACTGCGTCTTGCAGGTTTCGGCAATCTGGAAATCTACGAGCCCCACCCGAGACTCTATTGGCGGCTCAAGCCAAACCAGGATTGCTTCACCAAGGTTGATCGCAAGCCGGTCCATATCAACTCCCACGGAACCCGCGGGCCTGAATTTACGGCAAAAAAGCCCCCGGGGACGTTGCGCATTCTGTCGCTGGGCGACTCACGAACCTTCGGCTGGGGATTGAGTCAGACGCAAACTTACTCAGAGGCGTTGGGTCGCTTGCTCCAGGAACGGTTCGGTTTTACCAACAAAGTTGAAGTGATCAATGCCGGCGTCAACGCTTGGTCCTATCCCCAAATGCTGGTGTTTTACCGCGACGTCGCAGCCGCCTGGCAGCCGGATCTGGTGATCCTGGCAGAGGCAAATCTTTGGACCCAGTTCTCCGAGCACAACAGCGAGGCGTTTGTGCGCCAATTCATGTCGCGCGTGCGGCTCAAGAATTTCCTCCGTCGGTTTGCCCTATATCACTACGTCGTCGAAGTAAAATTGAAGGATTTTTACGAACGCCACCGCACGAAATTTATTCCCGTTGACCCTCAGCAGGACCCTCTGTTCAAAGAGCAGCAACAAGACGACCCGGACGCCGTATTCCGCACGGCCATTGCAAGTTTGTGTTCGCTTGCCATATCGAACGGCGCGCAACCGGTTCTGTTGTTTTTGCCAACCTGCGACGATTTGACCACGACCAATAAGAGCCGGGTCCTGCGAGTAAAGCAGGAAGTGGCGGCTACCCTGGGAATCCCCCTTGTAGACGCCACTACGCAACTAGTACCTCAAAGCAAGGCGCTTTACCTTGAGGCCGACCCGGTTCACCTGAATGCCACTGGCAACCAACTCGTGGCCCAACTATTAGCGGGACAACTCAGTGCCGGGATTACGAATCTTCACTTTCCACCTGAACCTTGATTCGTCTTGTATTGATGGCCAGGCTCGCCCATCTTGTTATTGCGCCGTGGAGGCGCGATCAAAGGATTCACCGTGAAACCCGGCCTGAAACGCTTCATTCAAAGCTGGCTCATCAATACATTGGCAGTATTGATAACCGTTCTCATTTTGAACCCGCACATTCGCTATGAAAACACGGTGGATTTGTTCGTCGCCGCGTTACTGTTGGGAATCCTCAATGCCTTCTTCCGGCCCATCATGATGTTGCTGGCGTTGCCACTGCTCATTGTCACGTTGGGCCTCTTCATGATCGTGATCAATGCCTGTCTGCTCTACGTGGTGCATTGGCTCATGGGCCCTCATTTTGAAGTGGAAAGCTTTGGCTGGTCCACGCTCGGCGCGCTCATCATCGGCGTGATTTCCCTGCCTTTGAATATTCTCACCGGCATGGGTAACGCTCGCGTCAGCATTCACCGACAAAAGCGCCCGCCGGACGATCCTTCAAACGGCCCCGTCATTGATGTTTAGCGGTCAATCACGCCGATAGGCGGCGCGCCGCGTCGCAATACCCCTGGCGTTGAAATCCTGTTCGAAGTCGGTGCGAATGGATGCCACCCCTGCGGGCGTTTCCACGGCCCGGAACCTCTGGTCACCGGCAAACACTTCCGTCATCTGCCGAAAGTAATCCTCGTCGTCAGTGCGCAGGTAAATCACTCCCTGAGACGACAGCGCTCGGCAAGCCAAACCCGGGAAGCTCCCGTTGATGAGGCGATGGCGACGATGCTTGAGCTTGGGCCATGGGTCAGGAAAGTAAATATGCAACGCCGAAGTGACGCTGGGCGGCAGCAAGTACTCGAGAAAATAGGCACTTTCGATCCGGATACCGCGAAGATTCGTCAACCCTGCACGCCGGCCCTTGCGATCCAATTTTCGAATTCGCCCCAGCAACCGCTCCACTCCGAGGAAGTTCCGCTCCGGGTGCTGCGCAGCGTAAGCGGCCAGAAACGAAGCATCGCCACAACCAAGTTCAACCTCCAGCGGTTGATCGCGAGTAAACAGCTGCTTGAGCGAAAGTCGCTCCAGAATGGAAGGTAAATCGTAAACTAATGACGAATCGGCGGCAATTGACACGGGCCCGATTCTAAGCCAGAGCGCCCTGCGGGGGCAACGGAAGCGTCACCCCCGCAGTCCTTGGCGTCATGGGACCGCTACGCGGTAAAATCGACGGGAGGCCTGCGTGGCTGTTGTATCGGTCATCGTGCCGTTGCCACTGGTATCGGTGGTGGTCGTTCCTAAATTCCGCCATGTCGCACCGACCGGACTGCTGGCATACTGCACCTGGGTGACCGTTCCTGGTGCGGCGCTGAAAGTCAGTTTCACGCTGCCATTGGCCTGCTTTGCAAGTTTCAAACGCGCAATAACCCCCTGAGTGATCAGGACCGGGTTGGAGGGAACGCTTTCAACTCCGGCTGCGTTGTAGGACACCGCATAGACCCGGTAAGTCACATTGGCCTGCAGGTTGAAAAGCGTGGCGGAGTTGCTCATGCCGACATCCAACCGGTTGGTGGTCGGCTGATTAGTTGGCCCATAATAAATTGCATAGCCCTTCACACTCAGATCGTTCGCCGGGTTCCATGCCAACGTCAGTGGCGCAGCCGTCGCAGCGCGAACTGATGGCATTAAGGCAAAAACTCCGATCATACAAAGCACTACCCACAGCGCTACCGGAAAAAAAACAACTCTCTTCATTCAACAACGTCTTCCTCAACTCAGCCCATACCTGGGCTGTGATCTCGCACAGTTGCGGTTTAGCACCGTCGGTGCCATGAGAAACTTCTGCCGGTTACGAGCAACGTGCGGCACAAACCAACCGCAACGCGTTCGACTCGCCTCAAAAGTAAAAAGCCCTGCAAACAGGGAGATTCGTTGCTATCCTGTCTTGCGACCGGACTCGAGCGGCGCACTCCTGACAAAATGAAGTTTTTTTTGTGGAGGAGAGTAAAAGAACGATGGTCCCGGTCTTTGTGAGGAAATTGAACGAAGCGGCTCCAGAAATCGATCAGACCTGAACAAAGCGGTTTGCGACACTTGTGGGTTTATCGGCACTTGCGCGGGTGACTCGGACGGCGGGAAACCTGCTCGCGGGCGGGCCATGACAGGTATAGGCTATCGAAGATTGAACTCCGAACCGGCAACACCGGCTCACATGAGAATTCTAATAATTGACGACGAAGACAGTATCCGCACCACCTTAAGCGTGATGCTTCAGGATCTTGGGCATGAAGTTGTCAGTGCCGCCAATGCGCACGCCGCGCTCCGGGAGGTCGAGAAATCACAATTCGATATCGCTTTCCTCGACTTGAAACTCGATGGCACCAATGGCCTCGACCTGCTCCCCGAATTAATCCGCAACAATCCGCACCTGGACGTTGTCGTTTTCACCGCTTTTGCATCCATTGAGAGCGCTGTCGAGGCGATGCAAAGCGGCGCGGCGGACTATCTGCCTAAACCGTTTACGCCGGAGCAAGTCCGGCAAACTCTTCGAAAAATCAGTAAAACCCGTCAGCTCGAAGGCCGCGTGGCCAACCTTGAATCGAGACTTTCCGCCGATTCCCCGCCAGCCAGCGTGGACACCCTGGAACCTGCGGTTGAGAAGGCATTTAGCATTGCATTCAGAGCTGCGGCGTCGCCCGCCACTGTTTTGTTGTTGGGGGAAAGCGGAACGGGCAAAAGCGTTCTCGCACGCGCGATTCACGACCGCAGTCCGCAACGCGACAAGGCATTTGTCACCATCAGTTGCCCCAGCCTCTCGGCCGAGTTGCTTCAAAGTGAATTGTTTGGGCGCGTCAAAGGCGCTTATACCGGCGCTTTGACTGACACCTGGGGAAAAGTGGCTGCCGCTGACGGCGGAACGCTTTTTCTGGACGAGATCGGCGAACTGCCATTGGATATCCAACCCAAGCTCTTGCGCCTGCTGCAAGAGAAGGAATATGAGCGGGTCGGCGAAGCAAAAACCCGCCGGGCCAATGTGCGGGTCATCGCGGCCACCAATCGCAACCTTGAAGCGGCCGTGCAGGAAAAGCTCTTCCGCGAGGATTTGTTTTATCGCCTGAATGTCGTTCCGATCCGCATGCCCCCCTTGCGGGAACGCCCGCAGGATCTCAAACAGATGGCCAATGGCTACCTCAGCTTTTTCGGAAGCCAGTGCGGAAAGCGCATCACCGGCTTTTCGCCCGAGGTCCAGGCCGCGATGCAACAGTACGCCTGGCCGGGCAACTTGCGCGAATTGCGCAATGTCGTTGAACACGCCGTCATTTTCGCCTCCGGCAACCGCATCGAAATGTCAGACCTTCCGGAGCAACTCCAAACCGGCCAAATGGGACCGAGAAACGACGTTCGCGTCGGAATGAAGATCCCCCTGGAAGACCTCGAGACGGAACATATCCGCCGCGTGCTCGCCCAAACCTCAACCATGGAGGAAGCCGCTCAAGTCCTCGGGATTTCGCGGGGGACCCTCTACGAGCGCAAAAAGAAGCTGAACCTCTAATCACTCCATGTTACGAACCCGCATTTTTCTCCGCCTTATACCGTTCATCATGATTTTGATTGCGGTCGGAGTCTTTGCGTTGTTTCTGTTCTCGCGCCTCGCCAACACCGTCGGAAAGACCATCACGGAAAACTACCAAAGTGACGCCGCCGCCGTCGAAATGATGATGGCCGTGGGCCGCATGGACACCGCCTTGGATCCGCGCAAGGACGACAAACCCACGGCCAAATTGATGTTTGATACCAACGCCCGGATTTTTGAGGAAAAGCTCAGTTCCTTGTCCACCAACACCGCCATCTTCGCTCAAGCCAATACCCTCATCGAGCTGCGCACCAATTTTCAAGCCCTCCGCGCCGTGGGCCGGGGAATGCTCGACCCTGCCGCATCCCGTCCTGACCAGCGGACGCTCTACGATAACTATGTCGTTCCACGCACGTTGGGTCTGTACCGTTCACTCGAACATCTTCGCGAGGCTAATCGTGAAAATATTTTTGCGACGGGAGATACCCTCCAAAGCAGCACCCACACTATTATCAGCCTGTTGATCCTTGGCCTGATTGTCGCGCTCCTCATCGCGATTTATGCCAGTTACAAGCTCGGTAAGGGCATTCTGCATCCCATCCAGACGCTCACCAAAGCGGCCCGGGAAATCGGCGAAGGTAAACTTGATTTGACGGTGCCCGTTCTTTCGCAGGATGAACTGGGGGAATTGGCGACCACTTTCAACAAGATGGCCGCTCAATTGAATGAATACCGCCAGGGCATTAATGAGCAAATCGTCCGCCTGCATCACACGATGGAAGCAGCCCTGGCTTCGTTTTCTGACCCGGTGTTCATTCTGGATACCGCCGGGCGCATTGAACTGAAAAACCGCGCCGCTCAGGAATTGAGCACTCATCTCGCGCTCGACGCGGCGTTGCCCCCCAGACTTGCCAACGCCGCCGCTGACGTTCTCCGGGACAACCGCGACTTTGTTCCGGATAGCTTCAATGAGGTATTGGCGTTACGCGTCGGCGGGAGTGAGAAAGCATTTCTGCCTCGCATTCATTTGATGCGCGATCCCGCCAGCAAGCCCGTGGGCGCCGCTGTGGTGCTGCACGACGTCACCCGTTTCCGGTTGCTGGACGATGCCAAGACCAATCTCGTCGCCACCGTCAGTCACGAACTCAAAACGCCGCTCACCAGCGTGCGCATGGTGCTGCACTTGTTACTGGAGAAAAGCCTCGGCCCGCTCACCAATCGGCAAAACGAGTTGATCCAAACGGCGCGCCGCGACTCCGAACGATTGCTGAAAATCCTCGATGCCTTGCTGGATATTGCGCGACTTGAAAGCGACGCCTCCAGCCTGACGCTTAAACCCATGCAGCCCACAGATCTTGTAAACAGTATTGCTGAAGAAGCGCGTCGCCTTGCCACTCCCCAGGGATTTAAAGTCACGACTGACATTCAAGGCGGTTTGCCTCCAGTCGCCGTAGATCGACAACAGATTGGTCATGTATTTCACAATTTCATTTCCAACGCGATAAAGCACTCGCCGCCCGGCGCCAGCATCGCCATTACCGCCGTGGCCGACGACGACAACACCGGAGTTCAGTTCGCCGTTCGCGACGAAGGCTCAGGCATTCCGGAAGAATTCCAGGGCCGCATCTTTGATCGTTTCTACCGTGTTCCCGGACAAACCAAAGCCGGTGTCGGCCTGGGTCTGTCCATTGCGCGGGAAATTGTTGTCGCCCACGGCGGACGCGTCGGAGTCCGCAGCAAACCCGGAAAGGGAAGCGAGTTCTTTTTCGTGCTCGAAGCCGTGGATGAAAAACTTCGGGAAAGAAATGGTCGGGGCGGTGAGATTCGAACTCACGACCTCTTGTACCCGAAACAAGCGCGCTAGCCAGGCTACGCTACGCCCCGAACCAAAGGCCGGATAGATTAGCCGCTCCCACAGCGGAAAATCAACGACGATTTTCTTCAGTGGCTTGCGGCTTGATCAATAACACCACAAATACTGAGAGTAACGCCACTCCAGCAAAGGATCCAAAAATCACATTCAAGGGCACGTGCCGGTCCCGCAACGCGCCAAAAAGCCAGTCGCCAAATCCCCCGCAACTGATGCTGACCAGATTCATGATGCCGTAACCTGTGGCTCGCCACTCGGGACGCGCGATCTGGCAAAGAATCGGCATGTTGTTGCAGTCAAAAAATCCCCAGCCGAGGCCAAAGATGACCAGGCCAAACACCGCGACGCCCAGGGTCCCAGCGTCACCCACGCAGAACAACGCAGGCAGGAACAGCGACATTCCGATGGCACTGGTGTAAATACGTCCACGTGGGGTTCGGCGCATCCAGCGGTCGGCCAACACTCCGCCGATAACTGCGCCAATAAGTGAAGCGATCTGCACATAGACCACGGCTTTCACACCGGCCGCGCCCTGACTCAAGCCGGGTTGCCCCGCGGCTCCCAGCCCGAATTTCTCCTTCAAAATATCCGGCATCCAATCGCGCACCACCCATCCCGCAATGGCCGGAAGCGTGAAGTAGAGCACCAGCAAAATAAAATTACGGTTGCCGAGCAACCCACGAAACACATTCGTTTTGGCCTCCGAAGCTGTTTCCGTAACCACCATCGCGTCCCGAGCCGGATTCCTCAGTGCCGCCATCAGCGGCATGGCGTAAATCACCCCAATCATGCCACAGGTCGTAAACGCCCAACGCCAGCCGTGGTCCGGAGAGTCGGCCACATAGCCGGCGTAACCGCCCAGGATTTGTCCCAGATAAATTCCCATCTGATGCACCCCGACCGCTCGCGATCTCGTCAATCCGGGATGAAAATCCGCGATCAAAGCCAACGCTGCGGGAATATAGAACGCCTCGCTGACGCCCATCAACGCCCGGGCCATCATGAGTTCATGGAAACTCGTGACCTGGCCCGTCCACCACGTTACCAGCGACCAGACAAACAAACTTGCGCAAATGACGTAGCGCCGGCTGAACCGATCGGCGATGTAGCCACCAAACGGACTCAGCACCGCGTAGGTCCATTTGAAGCACCCAAGCACCAATCCCCAATCCGCCTTGTTCGCGATGCTTGGGATATCCGCAACCATCGAGCCCTTCATGGTCGCCAGCATCTGGCGATCGAGATAATTCAACAGGGCCACCGGCACGAGCAACGTCACCACCAGCCATGCGTAGCCACCGGGATGAAGCCGGGAGTTCGAGCTCACTTCAAATCCTCCACCACCAAGGAAAACATCACGGCATCGTGAGTCTTTCCATGAATCACCAGACGCTTGCGCAACACCCCCTCACAGTGAGCACCCACTTTCCTGGCCACCCGTTGACTGGCCACATGGCCTGCAGCGGCAACGATCTCCAACCGGTTGAAACCCAACTCTCCCAGCCCAAATCCAGCCGCCAATCGCGCCGCGGTGGTGGCCACCCCACGTCGCGTATGAGCGGTGTGCACCCAATAACCGAGATTGGCAAACTGATGGATCCGATTAATGAAATTCAAACCGACACCTCCGAGAAAATGACCCGTCGTCGCGTCGTAGATCACAAAACTGTATTGCTCGCCCCGTTCCCACTCGGCCTCGCGCGATTGCACAAAGGCCTCACTCTCCGCCCGTGAATAACTCTCCGAACACCATGGCATCCACACGGAAAGTTCGCGCACCGATTCGCGGACGGCGGTGAACAAGGCATCAACATCGTCCTTCCGGTAACGACGGATGCCAATGCTACCACTGGAAAAAGTTGCTTGCATCAAAGCGAATGTGGCGCTGGGCTCATAATCAAGTCAACACTCCACGACTCTTCCACGCCAATTTTTGCACAGCACTCGACAAAAAAAGATGAGACAACCGCGCGCTGAGGCGTAGGAGGGTTAACTATGAAACGCCTGCCCGATGACGTTCCGGACCAGACGAGCGAACGCAAGGAAGCTTGTATTTCGATTGTGACCACCGAGACGACTTCGCTGTCGCACGATCTGAAAGACCGAGTGCCCGATGAACGCGAACTGGAAGCAGAGATGGAGCGCCGCGCTTCGGCCTTCACCGCTGTCCTCACTCGCATCATCGAGAATCCCGCCGTCCCTCGCTATTGGGGACTGAACGAGTGACGCTGGTGCGCATGCCAGAAAGGCTTGGCCGCCGTGCTGTCTCCCGGCGAATACGGTGAGCTACGCCGTAGTGCTGTGAACTCAAACGGCGTTCCCGATAATTATCTTCAATCCTGCCAGTACCCCGTGCATTCTCTGCCCGTGCAGTTTTTTCATCGCAACCTCACCCGGCTGGTCTGCACCGTTTTCGCCCTGGTGTTGTTCACTTGCTTTTTAAGAGCCGGCAGTTCGACTCCTGAGGCCGGAACTCCAGAGAAAACTCAATCGTCCGTTGACCTCCGCCCGCGGCTGGACAAGTGGGGACTCACGGCCCGCAATCAAGGCGGTCGTCCTACGTGCTCGGTATTTACTTTTGCTGGCGCCCTGGAGTTCGCCACCGCGAACGCGCAAGGCCGCGGAGAACGACTCAGCGTCGAATACTTGAATTGGGCCGCCAACCAGACCCGGCGGAACGCGCGTGATGGCGGTTTCTTCTCCGAAATGTGGAACGGCTTCGCCGCACACGGCATCAGCTCGGAGAACGAAATGCCCTACCAATCCAAATTCAGTCCCACCAATGCTCCCGGCGCAGAAGTTCAAACCAACGCCGCAGCCAAATTATCGTTGAAACTGCAATTGCATTGGATCAAAGCCTGGAACGTGAAGACCGGCTTGAGCGAAGTCGAGTTCGCCCGGATTAAACGGACTCTCGCCACCGGTTGGCCGGTTTGCGCCGGCATGCGGTGGCCGAAACGAGAAGTTTGGAAAAACGATCAACTCCAAATGTGCCCACCTGAAGACGTCTTCGATGGACACAGCGTTTTGCTCGTCGGTTATCGTGACGACGAAACTCAGCCCGACCAGGGAGTGTTCATCTTCCGAAACACCAATCGTGGAGGACGCGACGGCTACCTTCCATACGAATACGCACGGCGCTACATCAATGACGCTCTGTGGATTGAAGGAACACCAAAGACCGCGAACGCTGACTAAGCGTAGGACGGGCGTCGCGCGCGTCGCGCCTGTCTCTAACTTGAAAGAGCTCCCGCTTGAGCGGATTTGCCGAGAGAGATGACCCATCCCCGCGCTTGCGGCATTTGGCCCGTTCATGCCGGGAGATGGAGACAGGCGCGACGCCTGTCCTAGCTAGGCGTTCCGTTAAGCCTCGGTCTCCTTCAACTTCGACGCCTGACCAAACAACAGTCGCAAACTATTCATCACTACTATCACTGTGCTGCCCTCGTGTCCCACCACGCCAATCGGCAACGGTATTTTCCCGCTCAGCGCAAACGCGACCAGCACAACCACCGTTCCGAGCGAAATCACCAAGTTCTGCCGAATGATGCGGCGCGCGCGCTGGCTCAGCCGGAACGCGGCAAGAAAGTTCTCCAATCGGTCATGCATGAGGACCACGTCCGCCTGTTCCAATGCCGCGTCCGAACCGCGCGCACCCATGGCGACACCGACATGTGCAATGGCCAGACTGGGAGCGTCATTCACACCGTCACCAACCATCGCGACGCGTTTGCCCTGATCACTGAGCGACTTGATGACCGCAACCTTGTCCTCCGGCCTCAATTCCGATCGGACGTCGTCCAGTTGGAGTTCCCTCTTCAAATGCTCCGTAGTGGAGTGCCGGTCGCCGGTCAGCACCACACTCTGCAAACCAGACTTGCGCAACTCCGCCAATACTCCGCGCGCCTGCGTCCTGATGTCATCGCGCAAAATCACTCGGCCCAGCAAGTCTCCTTGCGCCAGCCAGATCTCCGAGAATCCCGGGTCCGTGGCCGACACCTGATTCACATCGCGTGAACACCGGGCCACAACCCATTCGCGTCGTCCCAACCAACAAGGCGTCCCCGAGCGCAACGCCTTCAATCCCTGGCCCGTGACGGACTCGAATTTCTCAAACTCAACCAGGGAGAGGTCCTGCTGTTTGCCGTAGCGGGTAATGGCGCGGGCGAGCGGATGTGTGGATAATTTTTCCAGCGAGTAAGCCAATTGCGCCACCTCCGCTTCGCGTCCCGGCGGAAAGCTCTCCACTTTTTCAACCCGCAGTTCGCCCGTGGTCAAAGTGCCCGTCTTGTCGAGCGCCACCACATTAACCTCGGCCAGCTTCTCGACCGCCGCACCACCGCGAATCAAAACGCCATGCCGTGCTCCCCAGGCAATCGCCGCCAGCACCGCGGATGGAATTGAAAGCACCAGCGCGCACGGCGAAGCCACCACGAGCAAGGTCATCGTCCGGTAAAACGCGCTTTTCGTTTCACCGATTGAACTGAACGCCGGCAATCCCATGCCCATCCACCACGCAAAAAACATGACCAGCGATAATCCGAGGGCTGCATACGTGTAGTAGGTGCTGAACGTGTCCGTGAAGCGCTGGGAGGGCGCCTTCTGCCGCTGCGCATCGCGAATCAATCGGATAATCTTCTGCAACGAACTCTCGGCCACCGGCCGCAATACGCCCACTTCCACTGCGCCCCACAGATTGATCGTTCCCGCGAGCACGGAATCGCCTATCGCCTTCTCGACGGGTGTCGCTTCCCCGGTCAAATTTGATTCATCTGCTGCGGTGCCGCCTTTCAGCACTTCCGCATCCACGGGAAATTGCGAGCCCGGCTTGACCAGCAGCCGCATCCCGGGCTTGAGTAACTCCACTTTCACTTCCGACTCCCTTCCGTTGGCATCCAGCACCGTCGCGGTTTTGGGCGCTTCGCGAAACAAGGATCGAATCTCTTTCTGCGTCCGGCCCAGTGCGTAGTGTTCCAGTCCTCCCGACAGCGAGAACAGGAAAAGCAACGTAGCGCCCTCAGCCCAGGCCCCAATGCTCGCCGCGCCCACCGCCACTGCCAACATGAGAAAATGCACATCAATCGCCCGCTGCCGTAATCGCTCCCAGACTTCCTCCGCCGGAAACCACGCACCGGCCAGATAGCTCAAAACGAACACGGGAATCCGCCACGCGTTCGGAACCGCATAAGCCGCCAATAATCCCAACGCGCCACAAGCGCCGGCGAGAACCAACTGCGCCTTCCACTCTTCGGCGTGGTCGTGACCAGGTTCATCCTCCCCGTGTTCGAGAAACTCAACATCGCGCTGAACCACTCTCGGGAAAGGCAGGTTGCGCCAGCGCCAGAACCTGGGCGCAGTCGGACACGTGACGCGCGCAATCGTCGTGGCACAATGCGTGTGCTGGATGCTGATGCTCTTGCGCTCCTGCTCCGTCAAAGGCGTTTCGCAATTCAAACAGTCTCCCGCTCCGCTGAGCAGTGAGCAACGCGAACCACCGGAGCCCTCCCGCGCCCGCTCAAGCTGAGTGGTGATGCGGGCACTCAACTTTTCCACATCCGCCTTGCCCAGGGTGGCGAGCGAAATCTTCTGGTGCGTGCGATCGATGGTGACTGCTTCCAACGTCGGCTCCTCCGCCAACGCGTCGGCCACCGCGCGCGCCAAACAGGTGTTGGTCGACTGGTCACCGGACTTGGAACTGACAGGCAGCGGGTTCATAACCCAGGTCAGCACTAGCATAATTCCTGGCGCGTAGCGATGCGAAAGATACCGCCTTCAACAACAAGCAGGCTTGAAAACAGTTTGAATTCGCTGCCATCATCCGCCGCTCGGTTCATTTAATATCAGCATCATGAGTTGTAGTTGCCATTCACACGGGAAGATCAAGTCCATCGCCATCCTGGGCGGCGGACCCGCCGCCAGCGCGCTCGCCACTCTGCTGGCCCGCGATGGAATTCGCGTCGCCATCCTGCATCGCCCGCGCAACGCCCCACTGCTGGTCGGCGAATCGCTCGTGCCCGCCATCATTCCCATTCTGCGGAAGCTTGGCGTTGAGGAGGAAGTGCGTTCCTTCGCCAAATTCAAGCCCGGCGCGATCTTCAACATGACCGAGTTCGGCGACTATCCATTTACGTTCAAAGATTTTTGCGGCTCGCTTCCCGATTACGCCTACAACGTCCCGCGGCTTCAGTTTGAGAAGACGCTCCTCGAAGCCGCCCAGCGCGCCGGTGCCAAGGTTTTCGAAACCGAAGCCAAAGTGGAACGCATCACGAGCACCGACAAAGTGAAGCTCAGCCGCGAGACGCTGGATGTCGTGAAAGAATTTCTCGGTGGCGAACCCGACTTGATCGTGGACGCGACCGGGCGCGCGCGGGTGTTACCCAAGTTGCTTGGCATCCCCAGTCGCGAAGGCGGTCGCAAAGACACCGCGCTGTTTGCGCACCTCGATCAGGCGGAGGTTTACAAGGACGGCTACGTTCATTCTTCCCGCCTGGATTACGGCTGGAGTTGGCGCATTCCGTTGCCGGGAAGAGTTTCTCTCGGCATCGTCATTCCCTCCGAACATCCGCCGAAACACGGCAGCACTCCCGAGGAGCGCTACGACAATTTGCTGAAGCACGATTCCGTGCTGAGCAAAGCCACCGCGAACTCGAAACGCATCACGCCCGTACTGGAATACACCAATTACCAACTGGTCTCGGACCGCGTCTTCGGAGACGGTTGGGTGCTCGTCGGCGATACTGCGGGCTTCATCGATCCCGTCTTCTCCAGCGGCCTGCTGATTGGTTTCACCAGCGCGGTCGATCTAGCCGAAGCGATTCGCGCCGGCTCGCACGAAGCGTTTCAAGCGTACGAGCGCAGCGTCATTCATCATCTCAAGACGTGGCATGAAATCGTGAGTTACTTCTACGACGGCAGAATGTTCACCTCGTTCCGCGTCGGCGAAATGATGCGCGGCAATCCACTCATTCGGATGGCCTATCCGCACATCAACAAACACATGGGCCGCATTTTCATGGGCTCAGCCGCCAAGGCAGCCTACAGCATGCGCCTGATGCGGGTCTTGATGAAATACAGCTTGAACGGCGAAGATCCGAGAAAGATGGCGATTCGGTAAGACGCCTTTGCCGCTACCCGACTGTCCCAAACTCCCCTCCGCACCGCTTAATAATCATCCAGCGGCGAGCAATGGTCGGGAGGGGTGTCAAGCCAGTCAGTAAGCGTTTCCGCCCGGCTGACTGGCTTGACTGCGGTGGGGACACAATCAGGAGCACTGACACCAACACTGAGATCTTTTATCTGCCCAAGGCTCAAAGCCACTTCCCTCGCATGACTTTGAGCGTTGAGCAGGCTTAGGTTCGCCTCAAAAGTGTGCATAAACACAGGCTTGTTTTGCTGCTCTCTTCGCCGGCAAATCGACTCGCATCGCCCAGAGACCAGGAAACCGTCTGGTTACCTCATGCTGACCGGCTTGTTCGGGAAGCTGCATCAGCTATGCCATCAACCGGGGCATGAAAAGATTGAGAGCGAGCCAGGAGTTCCGCGAACCAGATTTGCGCTTGGGAACCTGAACCTGGTAGGGACGCGTTCCACCGCGTCCCAAACTTCCAATTAGACTAAAGCTGGGGACGCGGGTGGAACGCGTCCCTACCAACCGCTTCAAGCCTTGCGGCACTTGAGCCAG
>DASUGI010000255.1:0-15391 GCA_036274115.1 Verrucomicrobiia bacterium | reverse complement strand
GCCGGTAAAGCGCCGAGCGTTCCATCAAAGTACGGATGGTTTGGAGGTTCTCGGCCGCCCAGTTCGTTTCCATGGCGGACACTTTGCATTACAAAGTGAGAAAGTCAAGTGTGGGAAAAGGCAGGGGAATGAACGGCAAGGGAATAGTATTTCAGCATTCCCTTGCCGTTCATTGCCTGCCTATCTCGGCTGGATCAATATTTTGCCGAGCACCGCGCGAGAGCGGAGTTTGGCGAAAGCGGTGGGGGCTTCAGTCAGCGGATAGGTGGAGTCAATGACAGGCTTAAGTTTGCCCGCGGCGGCCCAGTCGAGTGTGGCTTGGATGTCCACGCGGGAGCGTCCATAGCTGCCGATGAGCCGTTGTTGTTTTACGAAGAGCGGCCAGAGATTCAGCGTCACTTCGCGACCGGCCGTCGCGCCGCAGGTAACGATCGTTCCGCCGCGCGCGAGACAATCAAAGCACTTCGTCAGCACATCGCCGCCGATATGTTCGATGACCAAATCCACGCCGCGCTTGCTGGTGAGCTTGCGGACTTCAGCGGGCCAATCGGAGTCCGTCGAGTTCAAAACGAAGTCTGCCCCGAGTTGAGTGGCGAGATTGCGCTTGGCTTCAGTTGAGCCGGTGCTGATGACGCGCGCGCCGAGTTGTTTGGCGATCTGGATCGCGGCCGAGCCGACGCCGCTCGCGCCGGCCATGACGAGCACCCAATCGCCCGGCTTCACTTGAGCTCGATTGGTGAGCATGTGCATGGCGGTGCTGCCCGCGAGAGTCAGGGCTGCGGAGGTGTTGAAGTTCAGTTGCGGCGGGAGTTTCACCAGGGCTCGGGCCGGCACGACGACTTGCTCGGCAAAACCACCATCGCGTGAGACGCCGAGCAGTTCGCCTTTGATGCAGATGGACTCGTCGCCGCGCTTGCAGAATTCGCATTCACCGCAAAACAGGTTTGATTGGACGGCCACGCGATCTCCGGGCTTCCAATCTTTGACTTCATTGCCGACGCAAGAGACTTCTCCAGCGACTTCGCCGCCCGGAGTGCGGGGCAGGGGAACTTGAACCGGCAAGCCCGCGGATTCGAGCCAAAGGTCGAGGTGATTGAGTCCACAAGCGCGGACGCGCACGACGACTTCATTCGCGCCGGGTTGTGGATCGGGCAGGTCGTTTAGCTGGAATGTTCCAGGTTTGCCCGGAGCGACAAGTTGCAGTGCTTTCATGGTTGCTGGTGGTTCGACACCAATGACGCTGGGGTGATTTGCCCCCGGTTAGTGGCAACGCCCTAATTGACACTAGGGAGCGGCCCGCTGACGGTGCGCCAAGTGGACAGAAGTGTCGCCCCGGACTGGAAAGGAGTCCAGCGACGATGCTTGGTCCGCGAGGAGGAAGTAAACATGAGAACATTGAATATGAAATACATCAAGGCAATCGGGCCCGCGATGGTGCTGGCATTTTCAACGATGGGCGTTTATTCGCAGGAAACCCCGCCCCCGCCACCACCGCCGACTCCGCCACCCGCAACGACGCCGCCCGCCCAGACCTATACGCGGGAGACTTACACGGAGCAGCGCGTTCACACGGATGATCACGATGGCTTTTTCAACGCGAATGAATTCGGCGTCTCCCTGAACACTGGCTACGTGCTGGAACCGGGAGCGGTATTCCAGCAGGACTACGTGTTCAACCTCGGAGCGGGAATCTTTTATTTCCCGTGTCGATATTTTGGCGCGGAAGCGAATGTGCCGTTCTACACGGAAGGCGTTTCGGTCTCGGAAGTCCAATTTGGATTGTTAGGGCGCGTTCCCATTGGGCCGGTGGCGCCGTACATCGGTGGGAGTGCCGTTTACGCCTGGGATGCTTCGGAAAAGTGGGCTTACATCGGGAAGGTGGGGCTCGAATTCCGCGTCAACAAGAAGATCGGCATTTTTGCCGAAGGACAGTATCGCAACAACGAGTTCGATGATTTCGACTGGGATCATGGGTCGGTTTCCCTGGTTGGCGGGCTAAGATTGGTCTTCTAAAAATCCATGAGAACCGCTAGGGTCCAGTCCAACAAAGCAAAACGCTTTGGAAATCTTTTGAACTGTTATGAAAAGAATGACCAAGAGATGTTTCATTGTTGGATTGGCCCTCGGAGTTTTTGCCTTCACCACGATCACGGCCCAGGCCAAGCCGAAAACTGAAGAGCAACTCATCGCCGAATTGGATTCTCCCAAGGAGAAGGTCGTGTTCGATGCGATGGCGCAACTGGAAAAGGAATATCCCACCAGCACGGCCTATCACCCGAAGCTCAAAGCAATGTTGACCGATAACCGGCTGAAGATCCAACGGAAGGCAGCTCGCGTCCTGGGCGCGCTGCATGCGCCGGTCAGTGAAACCGACTTGCAGAATATCTGCTTGTTGCTCGCCTCCGATAACAAGGATGCCAAGATGGATGGCCTGAAAGCCCTGCGCGGATTGAAATCGCAGTCAGTCATTTCCAAGATGACACCGCTATTGCAGGATGCGAATCCCAACGTCGCGCGCGATGCGTGTCGGACCCTGGCGGTCGTGGCCGACAAGAGTGTGATTCCTTCGATTGAGCCGCTGTTGCAGTCTCCGGACAAAAAGGTTCAGAAAGATGCGCAGGACGCGATCTTCGCGCTGAAGAATAAATAGGTTTAGAACCGTAACCTGGTAGGGACGCGTTCCACCGCGTCCCCTTTTTTTTCAGAGTTTGGGACGGAGCATGGAACGCGTCCCTACCGAACGCTGGCGGGGAATAACTCTCCCTTGATTCCGAAAGCGACGGGCGTAGCGTTGAATTGAACCTTCAGCGAAAGGATTGGTATGCCAGTCAAAAAACTCAAAGAGTTCCTCGATGAAAATAAGGTCAAGTACGTGTGCATCACTCATTCGAAGGCTTACACTGCACAGGAAGTCGCCGCCTCCGCCCACATCTCTGGTCGCGCGATGGCCAAGGTGGTGATTGTGGAGTTGGACGGCGAGATGGCGATGGCCGTGCTGCCGGCGAACAAAAAGGTGGTGTTGCAGGACCTGCGCGATGTCACGGGCTCTGACCAGGCGCGGTTTGCTTCAGAGGCGAAATTCCAGAGCCGCTTCCCCGATTGCGAGATTGGTGCGATGCCGCCATTCGGCAATCTGTATGGCATGGAAGTCTTCGTCGCGGAGTCATTGGCGGAGAACGAGGAGATTGCGTTCAACGCCGGTTCACACGAGGAAATCATGAAACTCAGCTATGCGGACTTCGAGCGGTTGGTGAAGCCGAACGTGATGAGTTTTACAACCTGATCGGTGTAGGCGTTTCAATCAAGTCGGACGCCAGTGCGCGAGTGCCGTAGGAGAGGCGTCGCCTGTCTCCAGTCAGCGCGCTAATCGTGCGCCTCGACGTCATCTCCGCTCAACGAGCGCTCTACGATCTTGCCTCGGGCCGTGAACGGCTGGCGTCGGGAGCGCGGACCGCCGAGTCCGCGAGTTTCCGAGTTTCAGATTCGCGCGGACTCAGCGGTCCGCGCTCCGCGACGAGGCGCGACGCCTGTTCTACGGAAATCGACTAGACGATGCTTGTCTGAAACTTCTTCCCATCGCGCTGGCATTGGATCTGGATGACGTGGCGGCCGGAGAACATGCAAGGTGGCACGCCACCGCCGGGCATGACCCATTGGCCGGCCATGTAGAAATTATCCAGCCCGGGCAGGGTTTTCTTGAATGGAGTGCGTAAGGCTTTGGGTGTGGGCGACCAGCCCATGAAGGCGCCTTCGTGGTTGAGCGTGAAACGCCAGGTCGTGTGCGGCGTCGCCATGTCGATCAACTCGACCTGTGAAGTGATACCGGGGTAAT
The DNA here is from genome assembly GCA_036274115.1 of Verrucomicrobiia bacterium. GTDB lineage: Bacteria > Verrucomicrobiota > Verrucomicrobiia > Limisphaerales > JADLHS01 > JADLHS01. The sequence continues at coordinate 11,559 of DASUGI010000255.1, read as the reverse complement.
GCGGTTCAAGCCGGGCGAGCGCTTCATCGCAGACGCGCTTTTTCTCCGCCTGGTAGTTGTCGCGGTTTTGGAGCAAGTCGTTCCAGAATTTCCAGTCCGTGATAAACAAGACCTGGAACACCGTGCGGCCCGGCGGTGCAAACTTGTCGCCGTAGTTGAAGATGCGGATGGGAAAACCGTCGATGGTGACGTTGCCAACCTTCATCGTGTCCTTGAGCAACAGAAAGCGCAGCGGCGGCTCGCCGGTGAACTCGCGACGCAAACCAAAGCTCAGCGTGACGATGGGGCGCAACTGCGGCCACGTTTCATAGCGTTGTTTGATGGCGTTACCGACGAATTTTCCACCGAGGAGATTGAAGATGGTACTGGTGCCGTCGCCGGCTGAAACCACAACGTCGGCGCGATCTTCCCGTCCGTTCTCGAGACGTACCCCGACGGCCCGGTTATTCTCAACCAGGATCTCTTTTACCGTTGCGTCGTAAGCGATCTCGCCGCCCAATCCCTGGTAGCGTTCCACCAGGCTCTCGATGAAATCGTGGCAACTGTCCTTCAACAAACCCAGTTGCCGGTTTGCCAGGAGGGACAGAATGAGTTGCACAAACCACATCGGCATCTCCGGCAGGAACAAATGCATCATCACGCGGCGCAAGGCGGGATTCTGAAGACGCTGGGTGAATTCCTTGAGCGGTTGGTTGTAAGGCCCGCCGAGATACCGCAGCGCCCGGCGCAAATGCCACATCTGCTTCAGCGGGCCCAACAATCCCATCAACTCGACCGGCGACTCCATCAGCTTGAACATGTCCGTGCGCTGAAAGGCGCGCACGCCGCCGATAAACTCGTCAATGGCCCGCGCGTCCTCCGGGGCGAGCTGCTTCAAGTCGCGCGCCAGTTGCTCCGTGTCCGTGGTGAAGCTTACTTGTTTACCGCTGATTTCGTCCGTGAACGCGCAGTAGTTCGTCAGGTCGGGATAGCTGCGGTTGTGAAGAATTCCCAACTCACGATAAAGCTCATGACACGCCGAGCCGGGCCGGTGGCCCATCAGGTAATGAATGCCGCCATCAATCAGGTAATCCTTGTGTTTCCACGCCTTGGCCACGCCGCCGGGTTCGCTGTGGTGTTCGAGGATGCGCGTGCGATAGCCGTTCATCCGGCCATAGCAACCGGTGGCCAATCCGGCCACGCCGGCGCCGATGATAATAATGGATTTCTCAGCCATTGAGCGTTTCAGTTTCCTCCAATAGCCGCACGCGGTTACTTGAATAACCCAGTAAAACCGGCCTGAAGAGGATTCAACCGGGCGACGAAGTAGAAGGCATCGGCGAAGACCAGACTCATTGGCGCGGGTGACCGTGAACGTAATGATCCAGGTCCGTCGCCAAATCGGCGGGCATGTCGCCGGCCATGCCGTCAAAGTCCTTGAGCATTTCCCAAAGCGTGGCCGGCTGATTCTCCACCGGCTCGATGCGCACAACTGTGCCCGAAGCCCACGGAACATTGTCCGGCAGCTTGATCATGCCTTGCTCGATGACGGCGGTGATGCTCACGACGGCAACCTAACAGGCGGGGGTTGTTTCGCCAATCTGGATTTTTCCACCATGGTCCGACTGCCTGCCGAGCTGGAATAGTTGTCCGGTAGGGCAGGTCGCGCTGCGACCGCCGCCGGCCCGTGCAGGGCCGGAACGCTTGTGAAGTAGTTTCGCCACTGCTACGCGGCGCTTGTCGTCGCAGCGCGACGACCGCTACCCGGTGATTAGTTCGATTCGATAAACCGCGGGCAAGGAAACAGGGCGACGCTGGCTTGTTCAAGCAGTTTATCTCGGGTCTTCGTGCAACGAGCCAAGAGCTTTTAAGAGTTGTCGCTCATCGGCGACATTAGTTGTTGACAAGATTTCCGGGGGGGGGGCTAATGTCGTCCATAATTCACAACGCACGATGCTCGCGATTCACCAATTGTAAGAAGAAGGGGAAACGAAATGGCACACGCCCATTTACCGAGACCCAGCTTGCGTTCTCCGGCAGACCCGGGAGAAAAATCTCGAAGCTCGCTCTCAAAGTGCCTGTTGGTGCGCGATGTATCAAAATCAAAGAGCGGTCCCTTGAAAATGGTATGCATAATCTGGCTGTCTATCTTTCCACCCCTGCCAAGAGGTTTCTCGGCAGTTCAGGCCCAGTTCACGGCAAATGCCGAAATCACGTCCACGTACTTTAAACGAGATGGCTCAATTCTAGTTCAGACAAAGGCGGACGGAACCTTCACCTACAGTAACGGCTGGTGGGAGGCAGTAACACGATCAATTTCAAGAGATCAATCTACTGCTTCGCCCTTCGGGGCGTTGCAACCTCATACTGCCTATTGCATGAGAATTCCGGATGGTATCAGACATTACACAGTCTATGACGGAGTATCGAATAGCTTGACGGCGGCAGTAGCGTGTCCTATCAACTTTCCTCCACCCGGTGATTTTCCGCTTTTCGCTATCTGGTTGAGTCTTTGTCCGGACCCCGAATTGCCCTTGTTATCCTCGAATCGAATCCGGAGATTTGTTTCATTGCCGTCATGTGAGAAAGAAGTCCTCAATCATCCGCAAAATGTAGGTGATGTTACTGCGCGGTATCTTGACTCCCCAGAGCGGTTTCTCGCCAGTTTGCGTATCTCGAATAATGGTACTTATGTTGATGTCAAGATGGGGGGGGGCGTTGATGTTTCCACATACGCAGAGCCGTTTGACCGGGGTTTTATGGACTTTCAATACGAGGTTATCGAGACAACGAACATATATAGCTTGTTAATTCCGTTAAAAACAGAGCTTAAGCGCTATGGGATAAAGCGTTTATCGGAAGCTGCCGGCGGCGCCAAACTTTACACGGGCTCACTCGTTGAAGTGGCTATCAAGAACTTATCTTTAACCGCGAGCCCCACTTCGCGAGTGACTCCTCGCGTCCTGTTTGCTTTCGACAGCCGCCCCCCCCAACTTACTGCCCCAGCATTAGTTCGTTATTCGGTTACAAATGATGAGTGGCAACCGGTATCCAGCACTCAGATTTCACGACTCGTGAAATCTGCCACTGTTGCAGATGGCAACTCGATCGAGCACACTAATCGAACAGCCAGTCGAACGTTGCGGCTCATCTTTTTTCTGATGTCTTTTTCTTTCCTCGCCTTGCTTATAATTCGATCACTCAATCCAAGAGCACTCTCCAAATGAAAACTAGAACCTCGAAAACTACGAGAAACCTTACCATTACCATTGCGCTGGGTCTGTGCCTGATTTGTATCAGTGTGGCAGCGACCTGTTACAAGGGCACACCAGGCTCACCCTGCGGAACCCCGGGTGTTATTGGCTGTGACACACCTGTCTGGGATTGTTGCTGCTTCCGGTGGTATTATATTCCAGCCTCACATACTTACTGCGATGGCGCATGGCAGGATTGTGGGGTTTCTGGGAATCTAGAATGCTCTGACAGTCAAGTTCAGTTGGAGATACGATCCCAGACTGCTGAGTGTGGTCTTTGTGATTTCAGTACCGTCGGTTGGGACAAAACTTATCAAGGGACATGCTCACAGGCTAATTTAACGGGTGATTCTTGTTCCAATTGTGGAGAATAAACACCGATTCAAATTCTCGCATTGGCGGATGGGATATCAGTCTTTTCACGTGGAAGATGTATTTATAAGGGAATAGGGACGCGTTCCCACTAGCAGACGATAGGAAAAACTGGAGTAACGGACCGCGATGCAACGTTTAATCAGCTATGTCTGAAGCAAGTGCTACATTGGAGCGCGGCGGCAACGGAGATGGCGAGTCATTTCCATTGGCTCGGTGGTTCAGAATCAGTGCCGGAGCGATTCTAATCGCCACTGGAATCGCGAAGATTTGGAGTGGTTTGGGCAGCTCCAAATTCCTGATCTTGGTGGACCCTATTGTCGGCGTCAAATTTGGGCAATTGATGCTTATGGTAGGGCTGGCAGAGATTGTGATTGCGTTGCTCTGCTTTTTTAGCAAACGGCAAACCCTCGCCCTCGGTTTGGTGGCTTGGATCAGCACCAACTTTGTGGTCTATCGCCTCGGTTTGTGGTGGATGGGCTGGAAAAAACCCTGCAGTTGTCTTGGCAATCTCACGGACGCCCTCCACATCTCACCCCAAACCGCAGATAACATCATGAAAGTGGTTTTAGCCTACTTGTTCATTGGCAGTTACGTGCTTCTATTTAGGGAGTGGCTGGACGTTCGTAGTTGCGAATCGCGGAAAGAGAGGATCGGCAATGCATAAATCTTTCGGTGGATGGCGGGCGAAGAGGCCAATTTGCGAGCTCGTTATGGATATATTCTTATTCAGTGTTTTATTCAGTGGGATGTCCTTATCAATTTATGGCAGCCAGCCGACAGCCTATAAAGTGCAGGGTGAATTACAGACGTTCACGGTTACAGAAACAGCAACCAATTCCCACACCGACGCATTGTTTGAAATGGTAAGCCAGGGGAAACAATGGCGACTCAAGGTCGAGTATGTGCGGCTTCCTAGCAAAGGGCCAAAATATCGTGAATTTGCCGGAGATGGTACTGATATTTATCAATTGGTTTCGTGGGATCCCGCTTTGATTGACAACACCAAGTCCTCCAATACAGAGATGGCCCGTGTGTCTCGAGGCGATATACCTGATATTGCGACGCCTGTTGATTACGCAGCGTGGTTTGCCATGGCCGGTCATCATTATTTTAAGTCTCGAACCAATTCGAGCATGAGAAACATTTTTTTTGACGTGCGGACAAATTCGGTCAACTTCCAAGCTAGTTTCTCTGAGCGGTACCCATCTTCAATGCGCAACCTCAGAATTTACAAACCTGGATTGCGCTATTTTCGATCAAAGAAAGCTGCGGATGGGAATATCACTAAGCCGCCGCCACCGGTGCGACTGCCCCCTCCGTATGATGCAGGTTTCATTGGTGCAGAATACCAGACACTGAGTTGGACTAATACAAGTGCGGTTGAAATACCAAGTGAATTCCGGCTCGATTATTTCGCTTTGCGATCTAATCCGATGACTGGAGGATACGAATTGGCAAGAACGGACGTGATCAATGGTAGGGTCTTGTCAGTAACCGAAATTGAAGCTGCGTCAGATGAACAAATGCTCCCCATGCTAACTTCCAAGACAACGATCATTGAAAGGAGGCTCGAAGGAGTTGTTGGCACTGCTGTGTATGATTCACGTCAAGCCGGGTGGGCCGATGGAAAGGATCCAAAGTTTACCAATACGGTGAAGGTTCTGCGCACAGATGCTGCAAATGCAAGTAGCGGACTGCGGCGCACGGCGACCAAGATCATTGTGGTTTCCGCGATTGGGCTCGTTCCAGTCGCCTTGTTCTGCATGAAAAACGCCGTTCTCAAACGAAAAACAAACCATCATCTATGAAAAAAATCCTGATAACTCTGACTACAGTTTGCGTGCTACACTGGCAAACATTTGGCGATACGTACAACGTCTACTATTGCAACTTTCATAATACCAGTGTGGCTTCCGACGCCAGCCATTGGGAAGATACTAGCGGTTGTACATCGGAGGGTTGCTGGACTTGGGAAGTTGTGCCTGAGTACCGCTACTGCAATCTTGAAGAGGAGGAAATTTTTTATACATGCGTATACTGCGTCAAGTACATAATCCCTAACGCAGCTACCCTTGTTCAACACCAGGGTGTTTGTGTGTGGGATTCAAATTATAACTATTATTACTGTGAGGGATATTCGCAACCATACTCTCAAGTGCCGACTGATGAAGTAGCCGCCTCTGTCGGATATGATTGCGAGATTTGTAATCCCAATGCTGGATAAAGGCCTTGTTGTAATGGAACCCACAGCCGTTTTACGGCCGTGGTTTTTTACTTGGATTGCTGTCTTGGTCTTGGTTGTGCCAGCGGGATGTGGGCGGCAATCGGTTGGCGCAGGTTATCCCGGCGCTAAATGGGCGGAACGAGTGGCTAGGGGCGGCTTTGAGCAAGGCCGATCTGGCAAGAGAATTGATTTCATCATTCTCTATACGACCGAGCATCAGGCTGACCGTGCCATCAAGCTCTGGCGAGAATCGGAATCACTAAGCGGGCATTACATGGTTATGCTCGATGGGGTGGTCTGGCAGTTTCTTAAGGATTCCGACACCGGTTGGCACGCAGGGAATAGGGATTACAACCTGCGCAGCATCGCCGTCGCAGTGGAAGGGTTTGCGGACCCGGCCAATCCGGAGAACCTGACCAAGCGTGACCCTTTGCAAAATGAGGCACAACTGGAATCCCTCGCCCAGTTGCTGAAATGGCTTTGCGAGCGTTACGAAATTCCAGTGGATCGCGCTCATATCATAGGGAAGAACCAAGTGCCTGGAGTGAGCACGGATACTTTTCCGAAAGGCGGGCCGCAGTTCTGGGGCGGCGCCAGTAACAAGAGTTCTCCGGGCGGCCGATGGAATTGGGCGCGGTTGATGGAGAGGCTGGGCCGCAAACCCGATTATCAATCGCTTATCGCGCTGACGAATTGTCCGGTCATAACGCTGCCTGAGGCAAATGCGCCGCTGATAACCACGCTGGCTGCTGGAGAGACGGTGCAGGCTTACGACAATCACGATGGGTATTGGCTGGTGCTGGTAACCGGGAACAGCATGGCCCAACCGTACCTGGAATCAGGCAAGCATCATTGGGATGGCTGGGTGCAGCAGAGATTGGTTCAGGCAGTGCCAATTGCGAACGCGGTGGAGAACGCGCATTGAATTAGGCTTTGATGTGTGCGGAACCTTTTAGCATCACCAGACGGCGACTTGGCATCGTTTGCGTTATTGGAATCCTGGCCGTCGCTGCGATGGTTCGGCAGTTCCACTTTGGATGCGATTTTTTGATTCAGGACGTCAGATATTTGCAGGCTAATGAAATCTCGAAAGAGTCAGTTAACATTGGCATCACGCGCGACAGGATTTCATACATCGGCAAAGAGCGAGTTCGTGCCCGGACGGTCATCCGTGGAGACGGGCTGGTTCTCACACCAGGATTGATTGACGTGAACTCCTGCGGCTGGCTTAAGGAAGACGCCGCAATCTTGAAAGCAAAGGACGGCGTCACCACATTCCTGAATGCGCACGGGGACAGTTTCAAGGCCAACGCGAAAAGATTTAGTGCTTCGGAAAAGTTGAATTATGCCACTTCGGTTGGGTTGATCCCAGCTTTCGCCGATCATCTGAAGGGGGAACAGATGATGGCGGCACTGGAAGATTCATTGCGTTATGGAGCCTACACCATTTCGTTGTCACCGGAGTACACCGCCGAAACGACACCTGAAATTGTAACAGCATTAAGCCGGCACTTTGCGAACCGGAATGTCCTGTTCACGTTTCACCTGCGCTATTCTAGTCAAAGCGAGGAGTTGAAGGGCTTAAGAGAAGCGATTGACTGCGCAAAGGCCGGCAACCCGGTTCACATTCTCCACATCACGTCCACCGGCGCGACATTTCATCCCGAAGAAGCAAGGGCTTTGATTGATGCGGCGGTGCAGGCCGGCGGGAAGATCACTTACGACTTTTATCCCTACACCGCCTGGGCGTCGCCGATTCATCAGGCGAGATTTGATGGCAACTGGCGGGAACGATTCCAAGTGGATTTCTCGCGCGTGTTAGTGGCCGGAGAAAGCAATTTGTCAGCCGAACGGTTTGAAGCCCTGCGGCGGGAGCCGCAAAAGCGGCTGGTGATCGTGGATTCCATTCCGCAAGCGACGGTGGACTATTTTGCCACCAATACGGATTGTCCCATCGGCAGCGATTCGGAGGCCAGCTCCACCAGCACTCATCCCCGAGGCGTTGGTTCGTTCGCCAAGTTCATCAATGACTATGTGGATTCGGGCAAGGTGGAGTTTGGTCAGGCGATTTACCGGTTTTCGACACTGGTGGCCAAACGGTTTTCGGCTCATATTCCGGCCTTGGCGGACAGGGGAAGCATTGAAGTGGGCAAGGCGGCGGACTTGGTGCTTTGGGATCGGGAAAAGATCAAATCCCGCGCCAGCTTTGCCGACCCGTTGGCGCCGTCCTCGGGAGTTGTCGCGGCGTTTGTGAATGGAGTGCCTGTTGTTCTAAATGGCGAGTCTGTGACTGGGCGCGCGTCTCCAGGCCGCCATCTCAAAGGGGTATGGGCGCAATAAAGTTGACTGTCATGAAAACCACTAAAACGCCGAAGCCACGAGTCGTTGAACGCACGTTGACTTGGTCGACACGGGACGCCTTCACCCTTATCGAGCTTTTGGTAACAATCGCCATTATTGCCATTCTCGCGGCCTTGATTTTTCCGGCCATCGGCCGCTCCAAAGGAAAGGCGCTCCAAACCATTTGCATTGCGAACTTCAAGCAACTGACGGCAGCCTGGAAGATGTATGCGGACGACCATGGCGGCAAGCTGGTGCCAGTGAACTTCAAATTCAGGTCAACCAATACCGTGAACAGCAATGCTTGGGTCCGGGGGAGCATGGATAACAACGTGGCGGAGTACGCGCCGATTGAGCCGGGCGTTTTGGACTCAACCAATGTGAACGGAATCAAACTGGGCAGTCTCTATGCCTACAGTGGCGATCCGGGGATTTATCGTTGCCCGCTGGACAAGGTTGCGGTGAATGGCGTCCGGCGGGTTCGCAGTTATTCCATCAACGGCTGGATGGGCGGACTAACCGTGCATGGCCAGTACAATTATCGGGTGTTCAAGAAGGAGCAGGAGATTACTGCCCCGCCGCCATCCAAGGCGTGGGTGTTCATAGACGAACACGAGCGCAGCATCAATGACGGCTGGTTTGCGGTAGATATGGTGGGGAATCTGGGTTTGCTGGATGCGCCCGCCACCCGGCATGGCGAGGGCTATGCGCTTTCGTTCGCGGACGGGCACGTAGAAATCTGGAAGCTGTTGGATTCGCGAACGAAAGGATGGAGCAGATTGCCGATTCCCAACAGTCCACCCAACCCGGACTGGCAGCGGTTACGCGACGCATCATCAAGCTTGATTGAATAATGCCCGGCGGTTGAAATTGACTGTGCAGCGCCGCCGAATCACATCCATCTTCTCAGCCTGCCTGCTGCTGATTCTGATCGTTGGGCTACTTTTTTCGGGCTACGCGAGTTCCCCTAAATCATGGTCTTGGCTGGGACTGATTAGCCGCGAGATTCAAGCAGCCTGTCGCGATGCCGGCACGCAGTGGATGGTGGTGGTTTGTCTGCTGAGCTACTTCGTCACGTTTTTGATTCTGGAGAAGCGGTGGCCACAAAGAGGCACAGAAGGCGCAAACGGGAGGAAAGATTCGACATCTCACCCGAATCCCTCACCCCCAGCCCCTCTCCCATTTGATGGGCGAGGGTGGCGTCGGGCCCTCTCTGCTGGCTCGGAGAGGGAGAAGCCTTTTGCGCTTTCTGTACCTTTTCGCAGCAAAGTTGCTAATCTTGATTTCTGGTTGCTTGGTTTCGTCCTTCTCGTGCTGCTGCGGTATGTGGTGGATTATGCGAATGCGGCAAAGTCGTTGCAGGTGGTAGTGCTGTTGGCGGGGATTGTGATGGGGAAGGGAGTGGCGTTGTGGGTAGCGTGGGCAAAACGTCCCCTCACCCCGTCCCTCTCCCCTTCGGAAGGGGAGAGGGTGTCCGCAGGACGGGTGAGGGGAATTCTGAGCATCTTGGTATTCTTACTCGCGGTCGCGGCGCTCTGGCAGCCGGAGATCGGAATGGAATTTCATTATCGCGGCATTCCCCGCTGGAAGGGCGTTTGGGATAATCCAAACACCTACGGCTTGCTGATGGGAGTCGGTGCAATCCTCGCTGTGGGATTGTTAGTTCCAAGTTCCAGGTTTCAGTCTCCAAATTGTGGGAGTGCGGCCTGTCGCTTCTTGTCACCCGTCACCCGACACTGGCCACTCGCTTTGTTGTTTGTTGCGGCCAGCCTTTGCGGCTTGGGATTGCTCAAGAGTTACAGCCGCGGTGCATGGCTCGGAACGGCCTTGGGAATCGGATTCTCGTTGGGGAGATGGATCAGACGAACCCACTTGCCCATGAATCTCGCCCAAAGATTAGGGACGGACCAAGATGCTTCATCTTCCAACTCCAATCTTTGTCCGCCCCTAATCTTCGGGTGTCTCTCGTGGCTTTTCCGCAATTGGCGTTCGGCGGTCATCCTTGTGATTTCGGGATTTGTCATTTGCTTCTGGCAGTTCCGACACACGGAGTCGCCGTTGCTGCGGCGGGTGTTCTCGGTTGGGAACGTGAATGATTTTTCGTGGCGGAATCGGGTGACGGCCTGGCAGGGCGCGGGACGCATGATGCGGGACAAGCCATTGGTGGGTTTCGGCTGGGGTAAAGCCGAGGAGGTTTACCGGCAAGAGTATCGCGCGGAGCGTTTGGAGGAAACCGCCGCCATTCAATTGAATGATTACCTGATGATCGGCATCTCCGTCGGAACGCCGGCGGTGCTGTGTTTGCTGGTTTACGTCGGGCTCGCCTTGGTGCGGAAGGAGGAGTGCGGAGCGCGCACCTCAAACGAGCAACTTGCGGACAAGGCTGTCCGCGCTCCGGGGCAATTCGGCGCGCACGGGGAGGCGCGCCCTGCCTCAATGCTCAACTTTCAACTCTCAACCGCTGCAATGGCAGGCGCGTTTGTCCTGCTCATCGGTTTCTGGTTCGATGGCGGTTTGTTCAAGCTGCCGACGGGCGTGGTGTTTTGGGTGTTGTTGGAACTGGCGCGTTCCTCTTTCCCGGAACGCCGATCTCCCGATCGGCCCGGAGTTGAGTTCGTCCCCCGACGAGCCGATCAGGTGATCGGCGCTCCGTCGTCGGCGGGCAGAGCGCAGGTGATTCTCTCCTGGCTGGCGGGAGTTGTGGCGGTGCTTGCGATTGGCCAAACAGTCGTGCACCAGGGCGTGCCGCAACTCGCCGTAAGTCAAAAGACATTATCCATTGCGCGTCACTGGCTGGTGCCAGCGCGGGAAAGGGCAGACTTCGAATTCTTGGCGGCAAAACCTATCTGGCCTGGCAAGCCACTTAAGGTTTTGCTCCAACATGCGCATCTTGCCAACTACAACCGTGAACTTGTGAACTGGAAAGTTGAAGATGCCGTTTACAGGACGTTCGTTCTTCCCCCGGAAATTGATCCGGCTTTCGATGGCGACCTGAACTGGCGGCGGTCATTGTGGGAATATTTCTATCCGCGCATTCGCAAGGAAACGAGTCTGGCGGCGGCTGCGGAGACCGTAGAGCGCCAATCACGCGAACGCGTTAAGATCGTATCCATGGAAGACGCGCCGAAAACGATTCCTGAGATGTGGCAGCGTGAGCTTGCGTCCCAGCAAGGGTTTGAAACGATTTGCGTCGCGGCTTGGCGGTCGGTGGGAATACCGGCGCGATTGTCGGCGTCAGGTCAGGCAGAGTTTTGGTCCGGAGATGAATGGAAATCGGCTTCCAGAAATCCGGCCCATTGAACCTGCTTGTTTCCTGCTTAACTCTCCGATTCAACAAACTAAACGCGCGTCAGGGAACAGGGCGGCGCTTGCTTGTTCAAGCAGTTT
>DASUGI010000254.1:0-2802 GCA_036274115.1 Verrucomicrobiia bacterium | reverse complement strand
CTTCGTGCTGGCCGATGATGACTTTGCCCGTCTCGTGGCGTGCTTGCGAGAGAACTTCCTTGAGTCGTTCAGTGTTCATTGGTTGTTTGAGTTTGTGTAGCAGCTTCCGACCTGGAACTTGAAACCTGAGACCTGGAACTTTTCAGCGCTTTGGCAATGCGTTGATACGCGTCAACCGAATCGCCACCTTGTCGCGTTTCCATGATTTCGGAGGCGCGATCCACGCTCGCAATGGTGTGGCGCGTGGCGCGGGTCAGGGACTTCGTCCATTCTTCAAAGCACACCTCGAGAATCTTCTCCGCGGGAATGTTGCGGCGCAGGAGATTGACAAAGCCGCCCGCGGCGTCCTTGCCGATGACGTAGTCTCGGCGAACCTCCATGGCATGCGGAGGCACGAGGCTGACGGTGTTCTTCCAGACGAACAGTCCCGCCAGCACGACCAGCGCACCGATCACACCATACAATCGATACTTTCGCATCAGCACCGCCACGCCGGAGGTTTCCATCACGCCAAGATGCCCTTCGTCAAAGATCGCCTGTTTCGCCGGACCCACAAACCAGGCAAGGAATTCCGGGTGGCGCGACACCCACATCGCTTCGTTGCTGAGAAAGTATGAGTCGGTTGCCATCACCACAGTGCCCGTCCCGAACTGGCGTTCGACGACGACCGCCTTGGCGCCACGTGAGTAGACTACTCGCCACCGGGCATCGTGATTCGTCACAACCAGTCCGCTGTGCCAGTCCAACTCCGGCGGCAGGCGCAACGCGGTCGCGTTGGTCACTTGCACCGGCTGGTAAACTTCGTCTTCACCCTGCACCAATCCTTGAAAGTCAAACGACAATCCCCACCGTTCCTGGATTGAAACACTGCGCACGCGGGGTCCGTCCTCCTCCAGGATCTTTCGAACTCGCTTGCGCGCCGCTGCGTTCGTGCCGGCGGCATTCGTTACGGTAACCGTCGAAAAAAGGAAGCGATTACTACTGGTAACAGGCGCTAGAGCAATCGCCAGTCGGCCGCCACGTCGCGCAAATGACTCGATCTCGTCGAACAATTCTACGGGTAATTCCTGCCACTCGTAGTCCTTGGCGCCCAGATGCAGGTAGGTGGTGTTCGGCGTTTCCGGCAGTTTGTTTGCGTCGCTGTAATCCCGGCGGACGGTCAGTCCGGGCAGTTCCTCCAGACTTTCATAAAGCGCCATCGTGCCCAGCGGATCGGCGCGGAGCGACGAGTAGGGCGGGTAGACGTCGCCCGCCTCGAAGCGCCAGCGGAACAGTTGAAGCAGGCCCACCACAAACGCCGCGACGCAAAGCACGATGAACAGGATTGGAAGGAATCGCTTCATCCGCCGGATTTGATGCGCTCAACGTTGGCGGCGAATTGGCTTACGAGTTCGCCCGTCGCCTCGTGCTGGCCATACCAGACCCGATCGAAACAGGAAACGTTTTCGCCGAACACCGACTGCAGCTGTGGAAACGCGTGCGCGCGCCGTTGCAGCTCGAGCTGGTAATCGCGATTGGATTTGAAGCGCGCCAGGCTCACGAGATTCCGATCGGCCAAATGCGCGAGGCTGGCGAGGTAAAAGGCGCGCAAGGCGAGGCGGAGTTCCCCCCGACCCAGAAGCTCGCGCGCCAGAATCGTCCACCCATCCTCGGGCAACTGGTCGGCCCCCACGTTCTCGTCGGTCAGATCCGGAGTCGGTTGCACCGCTTGCGCTGTGGTGAGGGGAATTCCTTTCTGCCGCTTCTTCCAGAAACGAATCAACAACACGGCGATGGCGCTCAGCACCACCGCCAACAAACCGTAAAGCAGCATCTGCTTGGTCATCATCCAGCTGGAGCCGGAACTTCCGGGCGTTGGCCCGAACCGGCCAAAAATGCGGCGGAGAATCTTCTCAATCCAATTTCCAACCGCGCGCAGCGCGTCGCGAAACATCGCGCCGACGCGTTGGAAGAATTTTGCAATGACCCCCGGCTCGCCAGCGGCGGGCTTGACCTCCCGCTCGCGCGGCGCGCGCCAGGTGTATTTGCGTTTCTGGATGACATCGTCGATGGCGCGATCCAGTTCCCGGGGTTGAATCGGTTCGCTCGACTGCGGAGCCGGGTTCGCAGTCTGCGCTTTCAGCAAGGACGCCGTTGCGATGGTTAAGAAAATGGCGAGACACGCCGCCAGCTTCGCGGTCACTGGCGCCAAGGGCTTCAACGCGGCGCGCAAGTCTTCACCCGTTTGGAGGGACTCCCCTTGAAACACGCGCATCACGTAAACTGCCTTCAGGATCGGGTCCACGCAGAGGAAGGTGAGCCCGAACACGGCCGTGAAGAATGTGGTGTTCAGCATCGCCTGGCCGCCGCGCGTAAAGACGGATTCGATGCCAAAGAATATTTTAAACAATTCGGGCAGCATCGCTCCCGCAATCGTTACACTCAGAACGACAAAAAAACTGAACAGGCCCAACACCGCAAAGATGACGTGGTTCTGAGCGGGCCAGAGCAGGGCCAGCCGCCATGATCGCGCCACCGTGGCGCGAAGCGTTGGTGTGTCGGCTTCCGCTTGCGTGGTTAAAGTTTGGTAGAACGCGTAAAGCCAGGGGAAAGGCAGGGCCGGAACCAAAGCCAGCGGTAGAACAAAGAGTGCCGTCGGTTGCAGCGCGGTCTGCGTGAAAAGAATTTTCCCCGCGCGCGCCAGTGTCAATGGCCGTGGGGTTTCGCCATTCAACTGCGTTCGCAGCTTCTGCGCGAAGACGGCCTGCCAGAATTTCAACCAGACAAACAATCCCGCCAACCCGAGCGCGGCGGCGACCGCGT
>DASUGI010000253.1:0-15296 GCA_036274115.1 Verrucomicrobiia bacterium | reverse complement strand
GGGTGTAACGATCTATGGAGGCAACTACGGTGGAGCCATTTTTACACCCAGATCCGTCGGCCCAACTTTTGTTCAGCTGGCAATCGATCCCCCGAACGCTGCAAGTGCCAACTCTGTAGGATTGCCTCTAGCAACCAACGGAGTCTGGACTTGCCCGAGTCGTCCGGGTCTGCCCGTTTATGAAGCTGGTGTTAATCACTACAACATTGGCTACCAATACTTCGGTGGCATCTCGTCGTGGCAAAATCCTGTCTATAACGGCCCTTCGCGCAGCCCGGTCAATTTGAACACAGCTCAGCCTCATTGGGCTCTGGCGGCGGATGCAGTTGTCAAAGTGAATGGGGCTTGGGGCGGGAACGACCCAAGTCGGCCGTATGTCTATGCCAACATACCGCCACATTGCGCCGAGAATTCACCGGTCCCTCAAGGGGGCAACCAGGCTTTTGTCGACGGCTCAGTACGGTGGATCCAGGCGGAAAAAATGTATTTCTTAAGCAGTTGGGATTCTAGCGGACGGCTTTGTTACTGGTATCAGGATACCAAAGACTTCCCGGCAAGTCTGAAAACTTTCCTCCCTGCACTACGCTTTCAGCCATGAGTGGGCATGTGAATTGGTACCAGCGATGGCGGAAACTCCAATTTCTGGTCGGTGGCATTCGTTTTGCCACCATCGTCGGCCTGGCGTCCCCGTCCGGCCAGCCGACTTCGTTTGGAGACCGTGTCCTGCCGGCGGAATCGGTGGTGGTTGTTTGCACCAATCTATCCGCCGGATTTGACCACAGTCTGGCACTACGCAGTGAGGGCACTGTGATGGCGTGGGGTAATAACTTTTCCCGGCAATGCGCGATACCTGTCGGGCTAAGCAATGTTATCGCTGTCGCCGCGGGTCTCGGCGATCACAGTCTCGCGTTGCGGAACGATGGCAGTGTGGTGGCTTGGGGTGGAAATGAATCGGGGCAAACCAATGTTCCGGTGAGTGTCACCAGCGCCATCGCGATTGCCGCGGGAGAGTTTCACAGTCTCGCGTTGTTGAGCGATGGCACGGTCCGGGGCGTGGGGATTGAACACCTACAACCGGATTGCCGTTCCGGCGAATCTGACCAATGTGATCGCGGTCGCGGCCGGGGAGGCGCACAGTTTGGCGCTGGTTGCCGACGGAACGGTGCGAGCCTGGGGCGCAGGAATGACAGCGACGAATGGCTTTCCCCAGTACGGCCAATCCATCGTTCCACCAGGATTGACCAACGTCAGCGCACTCGCTGCCGGGGCCGGACACAGCATGGCGTTGCGCTCGGATGGAAGCGTCGTCGCGTGGGGTTGGAATCGCGATGGACAGACAAATGTCCCGGTCGGACTCAGCGGCGTGAAAGCCATTGCCGCGGGTGGTATCGAGGAAATCGGCCACTCTCTCGCTTTGTTAAGCAACGGCACCGTCGTCGCGTGGGGTAACAATGATTTTGGGCAGACCAATGTTCCCGCCGGACTGACCGACGTAATCGCCATTTCGGCCGGCGCCTACTACAACCTCGCATTGCGGCAGGACGGCAGCATCGTGGGTTGGGGCGATGCCCACGCAGATTACGCGACACCACCCGAAAGTTTACGCGGCGTCGTCAGAGTCAGTGTTGGACCAAAGCACACTCTGGCGCTAACCAAGCACGGCACGGCACTCGTTTGGGGCGACGGCTACGCAGGTTCTACAACGCTTCCCGCGTCCCTGGGGCACTCGACCGACGTCGCGGCCGGTGTGGCGCACATCCTCGCGCTGAATCCGGACGGAACGGTCACCGCCTGGGGCGACAACTCCGACGGCCAGGCAGCTGTGCCTTCGACTTTGACCAACGCGGTGCGGATCGCCGCCGGGTATTATCACAGCCTGGCGCTCACGAGCGCGGGAGAGGTTGTCGCCTGGGGCGCGGGACAAACGAACAACGGCCCGTTGCCGCATCGGGGACAGTCCATTGTTCCCTTCGGATTAACGGGCGTCCGCGATATTGCCGGTGGCGCGCTTCATAGCCTGGCATTGTTAAGCAATGGTACCGTGACCGCGTGGGGCAATAATGCGCAGCGGCAGACGAATGTTCCCGCTGGCTTGAATGACGTTGCTGCAATTACGACGGGCTCGCTGCACAGTCTGGCCCTCCGGAGCAACGGCACGGTCAGGGCCTGGGGCTGCAACCTGTTTGGCCAGACGAACGTTCCCGCCGGTCTGACCGATGTTGTTGGCATTGCCGCCGCCGGCTCGCACAGCCTGGCACTGCGGGCGGACGGTACAATTGTGAGTTGGGGTGACAACACTTACACACAAACCAACCCGCCAGCGGGCATGGACCACGTTGCGCTGATTGCTGCCAGCGAAAATCGAAGCGTCGCATTGCCGGTCGCGGTACAGATTGACGCGGTTGAACCGAACGGGCCGGATGCGTTAATTCGTTTCCACACCTTCGCCGGCTATCAGTACGTGGTGGAATCCTGCACGAATCTGGCAATCGCTCCTGTCAACTGGACAGCGTTGCCTCTCGGCAGTCTTAACGGCACCGGAACGACCCAATCGGTTACCGACACGAACGCGTTGGCCGAAGCAAGCTTGCGTTTTTATCGGCTCAAAGAATCCCGGTGATTCCCCGTTCCGCGATTTCTCCACAGCCCCCTTTTCTCCCTTTCTCCTTTTCCCACCGGCGAGTAGCCTCCGCTGCTCCAACAACGCGGCCTCCAACTCGTCGAGCGCGAGGCGGGCAACTTCATCGTGCCCGTTTATCCCGGCCTCAGCGTCAAAGCCAGCTACTGGCGCTGGCCCGAACGCAACCTCGCTGGCAACGCCATTGACTTCTGCAGGCGCGTCCTCGGCCTGTCCTTCCACGAGTCCATGCGCCAGATTTACCCCGTGAGATAACACCACCCAGATCACCACCGGCATCCGCGCCGGCTCTATCTCACGGGGTAAACCGGCCAATAACCCAACCACCGCCACCCGCTGGCGTCGTCACGTTACGACGCCAGTGGGGGGAAAGTTGGCTCCGGATGGAGAAAACCGGGCCTTACGACGGCAGTGCGAGCAGCGCGGAACACGGCCCGCGCCTTGCCAGGCCAGTGTGGGCGGCCCTCCCAAACCGGCACCTTACGATCACAGTGCGGCCAACAATGCCCTGACAAGAATGAAACGCCTCCTATGGCCCACGCGGTCACAACGCTACGATCCCAGCGCGGTTATTCGGCCACAAAACACGATGGGAGCACGGGCGAAATACCGAAAATCGTGCGACGCCAGTTCGGCCGTTTTTACGACGGCAAAAAAGTTCGCAACAGAGAGCAGGTAGCTGAATGCTCCGCCGGGTGAAGTCACGTTGGTCAGCCGTCGCGACGCATCATACGCGAACTGGGCGCCGACGCGCCGATGGGTTGTTTCGAGTCCATGTCCAAGCGCAAACCAGGGTTGTAACTGTTGGTTACGGCAGACGGTCTGCCAGTGCAGAATTCACAGCGTGTCACCTACCGTGATCCAGCGAGGTTGGTGATGGATCCATCCGAGTGATACTTGAATGAACTGGACAAGCCACTCATGTCCGTGATTGAGGCGGCACAAAGCAGGAGTTTCGCCCTCGGCTGCTTCGACGCTTCGGACTCAAACAACTTAAGCAAATCAAACTGAATCAAACCTCTGACGGCCACCCTTCAGCTCGCTCCGCGCCAACGGTCACTCCAGGGAAGGAAAGAGCAGTTCGTTGCCGTCCGGGTCAGCAATCTGCAGCACGCAGCCAGGCACAGCCCATAATCACACAAAAAAAGTGGAGGTAAAAATCATTGACCGAAAGCGGTACAAACGGGTTTGGTTACGGATGCACGCAATGAGTTCCCAACCCGCCGCCACCGTCCGCCGACGCGATCAATGGCTCGTGCTGACCGCGGCATTTCTGGGTTGGATGTTCGATGGGTTCGAGATGGGACTGTTCCCGTTGATCGGTGGCCCGGCGCTCACAGATTTGCTCGGCTCCAATTCGCCACCCGGCCAGGCGGCCCAATGGTTCGGCGCTATCATCGCGGTGTTCCTGGTGGGGGCTGCGTCGGGCGGCGTACTTTTCGGTTGGCTGGGCGACAAAATCGGACGCGTGAAGGCGATGTCGTTGAGCATCTTCACCTACGCGATTTTTACCGGTTTGTGCGGGTTCGCCACGGAAGCGTGGCATATCGCGGCGCTGCGCTTCATTGCGTCGCTGGGGATGGGTGGCGAATGGTCGCTGGGCGTGGCCCTGGTGAACGAAATCTGGCCCGGCAAATCGCGCGCGCTCGTGGCCGGCTTGATTGGCGCAGCATCAAATGTGGGCTTCCTGCTCGTGGGGGTTTTAAGCATCGCACTGGTGAGTTTTATTGGCGGCGTCAAATCTCTCATGCTCGGTATTGGCTTGTCGGAGGAACTGACCGCCAAACTGCTCGATAACTCCGCGTGGCGGTTCTTGATGATCAGCGGCGCGTTTCCCGCCCTGTTGATTTTTTTCATCCGGATGTTTGTCCCGGAGTCGGAAAAATGGAAGTCCGAGCGCGATCGGGGTGCGACCGGACATTGGGCGAGTGTTGATTTACTGGGTGTGCTGGTGGGTTGCGTCGCGGCGCTGGTCATCATCTGGGCGTGGTCGCCCGCCGGCCCGGGCGGGTGGATCGGTGTCGGAATTACCGTCATCGGCCTCGCCATCGCATTGATGGGCTATCTGTTTCCCGTGCGCAAATACCTGGAACGCGCGATGACCGCCGGCTCTTTGCACAGCGCGAGTGGCAGCCAGGTTGTGCGCATGATGCTGTTGGGAGCCGGCCTCGCAGGAGTGGCGCTCCTCGGCACGTGGGGCTCAATTCAATGGGCGCCGCGCTGGGCGGCGCAACTGGCGCCCGACCCGTCGCTGCACGCCAAGGAATACACGCAAATCGTCTCCGGCATCGGCGCCATCGTCGGAACGATTATCGCCGCGCTCGTGGCCGGCCGGTTTGGCCGGCGAATCACCTACACGTTGCTCTGCCTGACCTCAATTGCCTCGTGCCTGGTTCTTTACCAGACCAACACCACGTTCGGCCCCGCGTTCCTGGTCTCGATCTTTTTCGCGGGCGGATTAACCGCGGCGTTCTATGGTTTCTTCCCGCTCTACCTGCCGGAATTATTTCCGACCGCCGTGCGCGCCACCGGCCAGGGCTTCGCCTATAATTTTGGTCGGATTCTCGCGGCGATTGGCGGGTTGCAGACGGCGACTTTGATGGGCCTGTTCGGCAACAGCTTTGCGAAAGCCGGCTCACTGCTGGCGGCAATTTATTTAATCGGCGTGTTCATCGTTTGGCTCGGACCAGAAACCAAGGGACGGCCTTTGCCGGATTAACCTCCCAACAAGCAATGCAACTGCGCGAGAGACCTTAACTGAACCATGATGAACCTCTCCAATAAACGGTCAGCTCCGCGACAAATTCATCGGTTCGCCCACGCGGTGATGCCGCTCATCGCCACCGCTTTGATTTTCACAACGGCAAGCGCTGACCCGCATGTCAGGATTTCCGCCGACCGCGACAATGCCGTTTACGCTCCTGACGAACCGGTCAAGTGGCGCGTCGAAGTCACAGGGGCGACAGTTTCAAATATTGTGGAAGCCGCCTATGTCATCAAACAGGGCGGGCTGACGCCGATAAGCAAAGGGACATTGCAACTGACCAATGGGACAACCGAAATCGTGACTGCCCTTTCACAGCCCGGCACGTTGCTGTTGGAAATCAAAGTTCCGCTCGCCGACGGCAAGAAGACCAATTTTCTCGGCGGCGCCGTCATTGCGCCGGGACAGATCAAACCCTCAACACCGCCACCCGGCGACTTCGACGCGTTTTGGGAGTCCAAGGTGCAGGAGTTATCCAGGATTCCGATTAATCCCAGGCTGGTCGGCGACGGCCGGGACCGACCGAAAACGGAGTATTGGCAGATCACCATGGACAACATCCGTGGCACGCGAATTCGCGGCAACCTGGCCCGTCCGCGCGCCGAGGGCAAATATCCCGCCATGTTGATCGTGCACGGGGCTGGAGTTTCGGGGCTGCAACCCAATACGGTAACGGGTCCTGCGGCCAAAGGCTGGCTGGCATTAAGCATCCTGGCGCATGATCTGCCGATTGATGAAGCACCGGAGTTCTACACCCGGCAGTCGCAGGGCCCGTTGAAGAGCTACTGGTTCATCGGCAGCACCAATCGCGAGACCAGTTATTTTCTTCGAATGTATCTCGCCTGCCATCGCGCCGTGCAGTACTTGAGCGAACGACCGGATTGGGACGGCAAAACCTTGCTCGTCACCGGCGCCAGTCAGGGCGGTTTGCAAGCGCTGGTCGCTGCCGGATTGAATCCCAAAGTGACTGCGGTGATTGCCTCCGTGCCCGGCGGCTGCGACCTGACTGGAGCCGAGCTGGGACGGAAGCCGGGTTGGCCCATGCGTTCCTGGAAAACCACCAATGCCGAAACGGACAAAGTGATTGCCGCGAGTCGCTATTACGATGCGGTGAACTTTGCACCGCGCATCAAGTGTCCGATCCTGGTGGGAGTTGCCTTGCAGGATGAGATTTGTCCGCCAGCCGGAATCTTTGCTGCCGTCAATCAAGCAAACGTTTCGCGGGAGGTTGTGATCATGCCGCAAGCAGGCCATCTCAGCGACAACAACGCCCATCAGGCTTTCAAAGAGCGGAACACCGCTTGGCAAACCGCATTGCTTGAAGGCAAACCGCTGCCCGTTCGCGCCTGGCCTGCTTCGAGAAACACACCTAAGTGACCCGCGACCCACTACATTGGCTTGAGTTGCGCGCAGCGGAACGCCACGTCTTGCACGATGATGGCTCTAAATCGTTCTGCCCTCAATCGTTCTGCCGTTCGGTCGTGGCAACTTACTACCATGATGTTTGACGACTGGCTAAACGGCTTCGCCACGTCATAATGAACACCATGCTCATTTTTAAAACATTGAAACGGCTGCTGCCCCTGCTGCTCACGATCTTCAATGGCGCCGCGGGTTTTCAGGTCGTGAGGGCGGCGGAAGTCGTCATCCACCCCGCGCCTTACGAAGGGCCTTTGCGCAATCCGTTGATGGGATTCATCGGGCCACTCAATGGCCGGCACGAATACGCCACGCTCGCCCGGGAATACGTGAAGTGGAACGCCATCGAAAACTCGGCTGACGATGGGGTAGAAAAACTGCGCGCCTATGCGGACCAACATTGGAGTGGTGTGGCAGAACGAAACAT
Source organism: Verrucomicrobiia bacterium (assembly GCA_036274115.1). Classification (GTDB taxonomy): domain Bacteria; phylum Verrucomicrobiota; class Verrucomicrobiia; order Limisphaerales; family JADLHS01; genus JADLHS01. The sequence continues at coordinate 8,048 of DASUGI010000253.1, read as the reverse complement.
CAAGGTCATCCCACGCGTTTTTCTGGAGTGGCCCAAGCCCGGAGCTACCAACTATTGGCCGATTCATTCCTACTGGCCCGCGGACATGCCCCGCGATTTCGCCAGCGCCCAGTTCAAGCAACGGGTCGGGCGTATGATCGCCAAGATGGGAGAAGCCTGGGATACCGATCCACGCATTGCCTTCATCGAGATGGGTATGATTGGTCCATGGGGCGAACAACATCATCCCTCGCCTGACGCCGAGATGCAGAAGATTCTCGGCGATGCTTACCAGGCGGCATTCAAGCACAAGCTGGTGATGAATCGTTATCCCTGGGAGTTTGAGAATTATGATTTCGGGATTCATTGGGATTCATTCGGAAATCCTGGTTGGGAAATGAGCAAACACGTTCCCGTCCTGGAAGGCCGCCTGGCTGACCGCTGGAAGATTGCGCCCATGGCCGGGGAAATGGCCTTCGATTCCACGCCCGACCTCAAACCGCGTCTGGCTCTGACTCCCAACGAGGCGGTCAGCAAGCAGGCCGACACCTTGATTCGCTACATTCGGCGGTGGCACTGGACTGCATTGGGCTGGGTGAGTAATTACGATGTGAACGACCCGGAGGCCGCGCGCGGAGCGGCCCGAATTCAAACGGCGTTCGGATACCGCTTCGTGATTGATGAGGTGCGGTATCCGGCGCGGGTGGAGCCCGGCGCGAATTTTTCCGTCTCCCTGCTGGTTCGGAATCTCGGCTCGGCGCCCCTGTACTACAACTGGCCCGTGGAGGTGAGTTTGCTCGATCCGAAAACCCGTGCGCCGGTGTGGCGGGAGAATTTCAAGTCACTCGACATTCGCACCTGGCTGCCGGGCGAGTTTTCCGACCAGGGCAAGGGTCGGTCCATCGGTGATAAGGCCCACGCGGGATTCAAGTGGGACACGGGTCTGGATTATGACATTCCGGCGAAGACCAATCACGTGAATGGAAATTTTCAATTGCCGGAAAGACTGCCCGCCGGCGAATACCTTCTCGCCCTGGCAATCCTCGATCCAGCGGGAAATCTGCCTGCGGTCAGATTCGCCACTGCGAATTATTTCAGCGGTGGCCGTCATCCGATTGGCAAACTGGGTGTGGGTGTTGACGTCGCGAGCGCGCCATTGGATAACACTGCGTTTGATGATCTTCTCCCCGACCGGTCACTGCATTACGTTGCGCCCTTAACCTCAACTGAAAGTGCCAAGTGAACGCCAATAGCCAGATGAATCGCCGTCGTTTTATCTCGTCATTGGCAATTCAGTTGCCGTCGCTTGCCGCCTGAAGCCGTGGCTGGCTCAAGCGGCGGAATCTGCCGGCGAAACGTTACCGCCCATCCGCCAGATTACCCGCGGTCCGCGGTTTCATTGGTTCGGCTATTACGACAAGTTCCAGTTCAGCACAGACAGTCGGTTCGTTCTCGGCAATGAAGTGGACTTTGAAGAGCGGTCGCCTCGAGCGGAGGACCAAATTCGCGTGGGCATGGTGGACCTGCAGGCCGGTGATCGTTGGACGGAACTCGGCGCGACGCGCGCGTGGAACTGGCAGCAAGGATGCATGCTGCAGTGGTTGCCCGGCAGTGAGCATGAAGTCCTCTGGAACGATCGCGAGGGCGATGAGTTTGTGACGCGAATCCTGAACGTCAAAACTCGCCAGCAACGCACGCTGCCGCATCCGATTTACACGATCAGTCCGGACGGGCGGACTGCAATTGCGCCGGATTTCCGGCGCTTGAATGATTGCCGCCCCGGTTACGGCTACGCGGGGATTCCGGATCCCAACCGGGAAATCAGCGCGCCGGACAATGCGGGCATCTGGCGCATGGACCTTGTCAGCGGCAAACAGGAATTGTTGTTCAGCTTTGCCGATGCCGTAAAAGTCCCTTTCACTGGGAAACCGGAAGCCGCGTTTGCGCCGGGAGCAAAGCATTGGTTCAATCATCTCCTGTTTAACGCCGACGGCAGTCGATTTTTCTTCCTGCACCGCTGGCGCAATCCGGATCAACCACGCCCGGGCTTTCACACGCGCGCCTTTACTTGTGATCGCGATGGCAAGAACTGGTATTGCCTCGATCCGCATGGCGCGACGTCGCATTTCATCTGGCGCGACCGGGAACACATCATGGCGTGGGCCTGGCATCCCTCGCACGGGAACAAGTTTTATCTGTATCGGGATCAGACGGACCAGGTGGAAGTGGTCGGACCAAATGACATGACGATGAACGGCCACAACACCTATCTGCCGGGCACGAACAACGAATGGGTGTTGAACGACACGTATCCCGACAAACAACGCGAGCAGCACGTTTACCTCTACCATTTGCCCACACGCCGGAAAATTTCCCTCGGCAGCTTTCGCAGTCCGCCGGAATACACCGGGGAATGGCGTTGCGACACGCATCCGCGCGCGAGGCGGGATGGTCAACTGGTTTGCATCGATTCACCACACGCCGGCGGCCGCCAGATGTTCGTGATTGACCTGAAAGGTCTGCTGGGACGGACTGGTTGAGCTGTTCCTGGTTGTTGCTTCGTTGTGATCTCATGAACCGACTCCATTCAATATTCGGGCTGACCCTGCTGCTGGCAATGGTGATGACCAGCGCAAATGCGACGGCTGATTTTCCCGCCTTTCCCGGGGCGCAGGGATTCGGGGCTTACACCATCGGCGGACGCGGCGGCAAGGTTCTGCTCGTTACAACCCTTACTGATTATGATCCGCGAGTTGATGCGCCCATTCCGGGAAGTCTGCGGATGGCCGTTGAGTCGGAAGGTCCGCGCACGATTCTCTTTCGCGTGGCGGGCTACATTGACCTCAAGACCGAACTGCGAATCACCAAACCCTTTGTCACCATCGCGGGTCAGACAGCTCCCGGTATTGGCATTTGCCTGCGAAGCAACACCCTCATGGTCGCCACGGACCAGGTCATCTTGCGCTATCTGCGGGTGCGCGGCGCTGCCCTGGATGCCATCAGTGTTTCGAATGCCCGCCAGGTCATCTTCGATCATTGCTCCGCAAGCTACGGTGCCGACGAAGTGTTGTCCCTCACCGGCGAGAATCATGACATCACCGTGTCTTCGTGCCTCATCAGCGACGGATTGTTGCCGCATTCGAAAGGTTCGATTGTCGGCGCCAATGGCGGCGTCTCCCTGCTCAATAACATTTGGGCGCACTTTGATGATCGCACACCGTTGCTCGCCGGAATCGGCGGTGGCAATGCCGTGGTCGATTGCCGCAACAACGTGATTTACGATTGGGGCAAGATTGCGGCGCACACGTTCGCTTTCAAAGTGCGCGTCAATTTCGTCGGCAATTATTTCAAACCCGGACCCACGACGGCTCAACGACTGGCAGCCGGGGCCAACCCCGACATCTTCCGCGCCGCCAGCCACCAGACACGCCTCTTTCTCGACGGCAATGTGATCGCGGACAGCACCGCCAAAACAACCGACAACTGGCGCATGGTCGGACCGTGGGCGGACTGGAAGCCGAAAGACATCAAGAAGGAAACGCAAACCGGCGAGCACGCGGCGCCGCGGCCATCCTACCTGACGGCCCAACAGGCCTACGATCTGGCGTTGCGCGATTGTGGCGCCGTCTTGCCGCGTCGCGATTCAGTGGATGCGCGGGTCATTAAAGAAATTCGAACCAGCACCGGCAACATCATCGAGAGCGTTGAGCAAGTGGGCGGCTGGCCCGCTTATCCGCCGGCCCAGCCTCCGGCAGATCGTGACCAGGACGGCATGCCGGACGAATGGGAAATCGAACATGGCCTCAACCCTGCGGATGGCACGGACCATTCCGGCGACCTCGACCGGGACGGCTATACGAATCTCGAAGAGTTCCTGAACTCCACCGATCCGCAGAAGGCGGACGATTGGATTACTCCGCCGCGCATAACACCCGCGCACAACTCGATGTTCACCGCCGCCACATCCTGCACGATCACCAGTTCCGTCCCCGGCGCGATTATCCGTTACACATTGGATGGCTCTGAGCCCAATTTGAATTCATCGCGATACGAGTCGCCATTGACGATCAGCAACACCACTGTAGTTCGGGCGATTGCGTGCCTTTCGGGACGGGCCAGTCGCTCCAGCTTTGCGGAAATAGAAATCGCCTCACTTCGCCCGCCGGATGCGCCGCGACACACGGCTCCGGGCCTGGCATACGCTTATTACGAAGGGCCGTTCAGGAAAGATCCCAAACACCCGGATGCCATGCAGCAGTTTTACCAACCGGTCCGCACCGGCGTCGTCACCAACGCCTTTGATCAATCGCCTCGCTCGCGACCGGATGATTATTGTTTTGAGTTTACTGGTTTCATCGAAGTCCCGCGCGATGGGCTTTACCACTTTTACCTGAACGCCAATCGCATGGGGCGTCTCTACATTGGCGGCGCAGAACTGGTCATGAGCCGGACCGAAGTCGCCGAAGAAGAAGGGCGCATCGCGCTCAAGGCCGGCAAACATTCGTTGCGCCTCACCTACCTGCGGCAAAAGGCCATCGCCGATCCGGGGCTGGAGGTTGCGTGGAAAATACCTGGGCTCAACCGCGAACCGATTCCTGCCACCGCGCTGTTTCACGAGGTGCGCTGAAAAAATTAGCAGGCGCACTCGTTCGTCTGTCTCGGGTCGAAACGGAGCGCGACATTCATGTCGCTTCAGTGCGCGAATCAAAAGGTGCGTTGAATCACGACAAAGCGCACTTGAGGAACCCACGGTGAAGCGGGCTGAAGCCCGCGCTCCGGAGCGCGGCGTTCACGGCACCTGACTGCGATGCATGAGATACGCAATGAGGTCGCGCACCTGGGTTTCACTCATTGCTTCCAGCAGACCTTCCGGCATCAGCGAAAGCTGCGATTGTTGAATCTTGTCAATCTCCGCCCGCTCCACGGTCACCGGCTCGGTCATGGTGATGAGGGTGAGCGTGCGATCGGTTTTGGCCGCCACCACGCCGTTGAGCGTCCGACCGTCCTTGAGATCGACGACCGACATCCGATAGTCCGCATTCACCACCGCGCTGGGATCAACGAGGTTGTCGAGCAGGTAATCCAGATTGTCGCGATTGCTGCCGGTGAGTTCCGGACCGATTCGCCCGCCGTGACCATAAAGCGTGTGGCAGTTGGCGCACGCATTGTTGAACACCACCCGCCCCACGCTTTTGTCCGCCGCCGCGAGCGTGGCGGGCGTCAGATTCTTTTTCAACCGCGCAATAAACTGTTGTTTCTCCGCCGGACTGTCGCGCAATTGTCCCCAGACCTCGGCAAGCCGTTTGGTTAACACCGGATCGTTGAAGCTGCGAATCTGGCGGGCGTGGAACGGCGTGACGTCCTGGCGCGGAATCCGACCCGCGGCGATTTCATCCAACAACGCGCCGGCGAACGCGGCGCGTGATGCCAGCGTTTCAATCACCACGGGCCGCTCGGAGGGATGAAACCGTGAGTAACTTCCCGCCAGCAGATCGCCAATGTCCGGATCATCAAACAAGGCCAGACCGCGCACCGCCGTGGTGTTGAGAAAGCGCACGCTTAACAACTTCTCACAAGTCGCGCGCAAGTCCGGCGGGCGGTTCTCAATCAAAGTCCGAAGTGCCGCGCGGCGAAACGTGAGATCGGCTTTGCTGTCCAGGGCGGTGCGCTTCACTTCGTCCAGCGCCCGACCGTCACCAAAGAGCACGCTGAGATCGCGCACCTGGTTGCGTAAAGCCAGGTCGGATGAAGCCGTCAGCGCTTTCTGAAAGGCATCCCAACTGTCCGGCTTCCGCGCCTTGCGCCAGCCACGCAAGGCTTCGGTCAAACCGTTGAGAATGTCTGCTTGAAAAGCGGCCGGCTTTTTCGCGGCCACGGCCAACAAATCATTCAGCGGAGCAGGATTGGTTTCAATCGCTTCGCCGAGTCGTCGCGCCATCAGTTTGCGCGTGAGCGGCAGCTCGCACTCGCGGGCAAGTTTCGCCAGGGTAGCGGGAAAAGCGTCCCCAACGGGAATCAGCCCATACCAAAGCAAGAGCGGGAGGTTGTGGTCCGCTGCATCCTCGGCATGAGCGAGCAACGGCGCGGCGATTTGCGCCCGTTGCGAAACCGGGAGTCGTTGCAGCGCGCTGGCCAGCGCCAATCGGACCAGGCCGGAAGAATCACTTTTTGCAAGCCGACTGAACTCCCGCATTGTCGTCGGCGATGGAGCATCAATCCGGCCCACGGGACGCGCGGACACCGCCGTGTCCAGTGGCCAGGAGTCACTGAGCAACCGAATCGCCCAGGTGCGGACGTGTTCGTTGGAATGGGTAAGCTGAGCGTGCAGGAATTGTTCGTCGGCCGCGCCGATGACGTAGAGCGACCACAACGCGCGCAACTGCATCAGCACGTTGGTTTGTTGGGTGAAGATTCCACGCAGTTCTGCTTTGGCCGTTTCCAGGTCGCGGCCTGCGGTGGCACGCGCGGCGAGTTCCAACCGTGCCTGACGCACAAACCATTCGTTCGGGTGCGCGTGAAGTTTTACCAATTCACTCGCGCTCAACTTCGCGAGATCGACGGACGAGGCTTTGGGTGCGCCAAAGCGGATGTTGTAAATCCGGCCCGACGTGCGATGCACGCCGGTGTTCTCGTGACATTCGCCGGTGTCACTCCAATCGAGCACAAACACACCGCCGTCCGGGCCATAGCCGAGCTCAATGCCGCGAAACCAACCATCGTCGAAGAAGAAACAATCCGCGCCATGCCGGGCAACGTAACCGGAGCCGGCGCGTTCCAGGATCTCCTGATTTGCCCGGCGGCCAAACATATTCAGCGTGAACAGGTGGCCGCGATATTCGGCTGGCCAGTTGTCGCCCAGATAAATCATGGCGCCGATATGCGCGTGGCCCCCGCCATAATCATTGGCGGCGCCGTCGCGCGACGCGGTCCAACCCTTCGCGGTGTCGAAATGCCAATGATCGGCGTGCATATCCATCAACTCATAAACGTGCGGGTTTGGATCCAAGGTGTGAGCGACAAAATAATGCGCGCCGGGAATCAGGTGCCAGAGATGGCCGGTGACAGTGTTGACGCAGAATAATTCTCCAAACTCATTCCAGTCGTGTCCCCAGGAATTCATCGGTCCGGACGTGAGCACTTCAACCAACTGACGTTGCGGATGGTAACGCCAGATGCCGCCGTGAATGGGAAGTCGCGCGTTCTCGGATGCGCCGGGTCGGCCGATTCGGCCTGGCGCTGAAGCCCCGCAGCGTCCGTAAAGCCAGCCGTCCGGCCCCCAATGCAATCCGTTGGCGAAATTGTGATAGTTATCCTTCGGCACATGAAAACCATCGAGGACCACTTCCGCTGGCCCGTCGGGAACACCATCGCGATCGCGATCAGGAATAAAGAGCAACTGGGGCGGGCACATCGCCCAGACACCACCGTGACCGACCTCAACGCTGGTGACCCGCTGCACCTCGTCAGTGAAAACTTTCCGGGAATCAAAGCGGCCATCGCCGTTGGTGTCCTCGAAAACGAGGATGCGGTCGCGCAGGTGCAGGTCGAACTTCACCGTGCGTTCGGCGTAAGTGTAGTTCTCCGCAATCCACAGTCGGCCCCGCGCATCCCACGCCATCGAGATGGGATTTCGCACGTCGGGTTCGGCGGCGAAAATCGTGGCGTTGAACCCGGGCGGAAGCTTCAGCTTCGCGAGCGACTCCTGCGGCGTCGGCGGGGCGGCGTTGGTGTCCTGCTCACTGTTGTAAACAGCAGGAAAATCCGCAGCGTTGGCGGTCAATCCACAAATCGTCGCAGCCAGCAAACTTGCCCAGCGGAACAAAAATTTCATGCAATGGCAAATCATCGCCGGAACCTGGATGAACCGCAACAAAACGTAGGAGCGCGGACAGTCATGTCCGCGTTTTCTTCGAATTCTTAATGTTCTCTTTGCTTTCGAATTACGCGGACAAGGCTGTCCGCGCTCCTCTGTCGCTGCGCTGCTGACCTTCAGCTCCAGTCGCACGCAAGCGAGGGTCAATTCCTGGTAGCGCAGATTTTTAATCTGCTGTATCGCCGAATTTCCATTC
>DASUGI010000252.1:0-10020 GCA_036274115.1 Verrucomicrobiia bacterium | reverse complement strand
CTGTAAAGCGATTCAGGATTTTTTCGAAATCGATACTTTGGAAGAACACCGGTTGCCCGGCAAAACCGCGCCGGTGAAGATTTACGAGATCAAGCGCGCGAGCGAACGGCGTTCGCGTCTGGATGCCCGGGCCCGGCACGGACTCACCCCGCTTGTGGGTCGCGCGAAGGAATTGGCGGTGCTTCGGGAACGCTTCGCCGAAGCAAAAGCCGGCCATGGACAGATGGTGCTAATTGCGGGCGAAGCCGGTGTCGGAAAGTCGCGGCTCTTGCGCGAGTTTCGCCAGGAACTCGGCTCCTCCAAAGTTGCCTGGCTGGCGGGGAACTCCATTTCCTTTGGCGGCCAGATGGCTTATCTGCCCATCATCGAACTTCTGCGCGGTCTGTTCCAACTTGAAGATGCGGATTCGGAGGCAACGATTCTGGGCAAACTGGAGGCAGGGGTAACGCGCTCAGGCGAGGAGATGCACTTCGGGCTGCCCTACATCAAACACCTTTTCGCGGTCGATTCCCACAATGATGCGGTTGCGCGAATGGATCCACAGGAGCGGCGGCTCCAAACCCTGGATGCCATCCGCAAGCTCCTGCTGAAGACAGCGCAACACGCTCCGCTGGTCGTGGTCATCGAGGATCTTCATTGGATCGACAAGGCCTCCGAGGAATTCCTGCTTTCCTTTGCCGATTCGCTGGCGATGGCGCCAGTGCTGGTGCTGTTAAGTTACCGGCCGGGTTATCGCAATCCGTTTCCCGATCGCTCCTACCTCACACGACTGGCGCTGCGACAGTTGACCGACGACGAAACGATTCAACTTGCCGGGGGCGTTCTGCCGGGAGCCTCGTTGCCTGCGGAACTGCGGCGGCTTATTGTCGTCAAAGCGGACGGAAATCCATTCTTTATCGAGGAACTGCTGAAATCCTTGCTCGAATCAGGTGCCCTCCAGCGAAAAGATGATCAGTATCTGATCGATACCACGCTCCGGCAGATCCATCTGCCCGACACGATTCAGGATGTGATCATGACCCGTATCGGCCGCCTGGAGGAATCTCCGCGCCGGGCTTTGCAACTGGCATCCGTCATCGGTCGCGAGTTCGCGGTCAATCTCCTCGAAACCATTTCGAATCTGCCGGTCCCGTTGGGCGATTGCTTGCAGAAACTCAAGGCGCTCGAGCTGATTTACGAGCGCAGCCTCCTGCCCGAGCATATCTGTACCTTCAAGCACGCGCTCACCCAGGAGGTCGCCTACAACAGTCTGCTCATTCAAAGCCGAAAGGAATTGCACTCACTGGTCGCCGCTGCAATTGAGGAAATCTACGCCAAACGCCTTCCCGAGTTCTACGGCTTGCTGGCCTATCACTACGAACAAGGCGAGGAATGGGAGCCCGCTCTCGAATATCTGCAAAGAGCCGCTGAACACTCACGCAGCGTCGCTGCTCACCGCGAAGAATCGTCGCTTCTGACCCGCGCCATCACCATCGCCGAGCGACTCGCCCAGCCTGCGCTGGTTGTCGAACTCAGGGGCAAACGCGGCAGCGCCTGGGCCAAGGTCGGCATGTGGCCGGAAGCAAAACCGGAGTTGGAAAACGCGTTGGCCCAGTTGCCGCCGGAATCCTGGGAGCGCCGGGCCGAACTGCTCCTCGATCTCGCCGCCGTCAATTATTGGGCGCTCGATATTCCCGCGATGCGCAAAGCTGCGACCGAGGGGTATGAGCTGGTTCAAAAATCCAATCGTCGCGATCTCATCGCGACCTCCACGGGCTGGCTCGCGGGTGCGGAAGCAGCCGACGGCAAAACGGATGCCGCCCTCGACCTTTTTGAGCGTGCGGCTAACATCGACGCTGGATCCAGTTGCGCCCCCCTCTTTCTGTTTCCCATGGCCCTGTATTGGCGCGGCCGGATCAAAGATGCCGTCCGCCGCGGATCTGAAGCCGCCCGCGCTTTGGAGGACACGTGGGCATCCACCTTTGGAACTCCGCATCTCGGACTGGCCCTGGCCGCGACCGGACGCTACGCCGAAGCCCAACGGGTTTTCACCGACGCATGCAAGGTCGGGCTTAAATATGAGAATTGGAAGTTTTACGCCCGCGCTCTGTGCATGTCCGCGGGTTTTTACCTCGACGTGTTTGATTTCGAATCTCACGAACGGACCATGCAGGAAGCCCTGGAGCGGTCGCGGTCGGCGGGATTCAAGCCCACAGTGGTGATGACCAGTCTCGACCTCGTTTTCAATCACACCCGCCGCAACCTGGTGCCTGATGAAAAGCTTCTCTCTGAAACTGCCGAGACCATAAAACAAATGGGAGGTTGGCATCGCTGGCTAATGGAAGTGCGCCTCGCCCACGGCCGCGCCGAGGTGGCGTTGGCATGCGGAAACCCGGACGAAGCGATCTTGAAAGCGACGGAATCCATTTCCCAGAGTCGGGCGGGACAACGCCTCAAGTACGAAATCGCCGGACTCGAAGCGCGCGCCCGGGCGCTGGCGCTCAAGGGACGAACCCATGAAGCGATCTCTGATCTACAACGCGCCGTCGAGCTCGCCCGTCCGATGGGTGATCCGGCGATGCTTCTGCGCACGCTAACGACGCTCCTGCGAATTGATGGCAGTGATGCCCTGCTGGCTGAGGCTCGCGCCACCGCGCAAACCATTCTCGCCGCCCTTCCCAACGCCGAAATGCAAGCGCGTTTCCGCTCCGCCCAACCCGTGCAGCAACTCGCCCTCACTTCTCCCTGAGGCTCTTTCGTCGTCCTCAACTTTGCGACGCAGGCGCAGTTGCCGGACACCGCGACGCGCTCGGCGGCCCCCGCCGGTGCTCACCCGCCCACCGTCGTCAATTCGGCCGCAGCAGCCTGACCAAACCGGCGCTGCAGCGTCTGTCCCGGTTTTTTATTCGCCATTCGAACCACTGCAAGCTTGCGCAACTCCTCGTAGACCAGCGGGAGCAACTGGTGAGCAGCCTGGGGATCGCTTTTCCGAGCGGCTTCGAGGATTTGCGTGACATCGCCCATAGGACGCTTTGTGCAACGTTCGGGAAGCTAGTGGAGCGGGTGATGGGAATCGAACCCACGTATGCAGCTTGGAAGGCTGCCGTTCTACCATTGAACTACACCCGCCGACGTCGCGAATCATACCCCGCGCGCTTGCCTTGTCAATTCGCCGTCGCTAGGCTCGTCGCCCGATGAATTCGCTGCTTCTCACGGGCGGACGCGTGATTGACCCCGCCAACCGCCTCGATTCCACCGCCGATGTTTTGATTCTCAACGGCAAAATCGCCGCCGTCGGCCAGGACGCTGCCAGGCAAGTGCCGAGTGAAATCGAGAGGTTCGACGCAAAAGGACTCGTCGTTTGTCCTGGCCTGATTGATTTGCACGTCCACCTGCGCGAACCGGGCCAGACCGCCAAGGAAACCATCGCCACCGGCACCGCCGCCGCCGCGCGCGGCGGTTTCACGTCGATCGTCTGCATGCCCAACACCTCGCCCTCCATCGACAATGCCGGCACGGTGGCGCTCATCCACGACCGCGCCAAACGCGACGGCGTCGTCAATGTGTTCGTCGCGGGCGCCATCACCCGAAGCATTGCGGGCGAAGAACTCGCACCGATCGGCGGGCTCAAACGCGCCGGCGTCGTCGCCATCACGGACGACGGCCATTGCATACAGAATAACGAACTCATGCGGCGGGCCTGTGAGTACGCGAAGATGTTCGACCTGACCGTTATGGATCATTGCCAGGATTACTCGCTGGTAACCACGGGCGTGATGCACGAAGGCCGCTGGAGCACGTCGCTCGGATTGCAAGGCTGGCCCGCCGCCGGCGAAGAGATGATTGTAGCGCGCAATATCCTGACGGCCGAACTGACTGGCGCGCGCGTGCATTGCCAACACTTAAGCGCAGCGGGAAGTGTGGATTTGATTCGCTCCGCTAAAAAACGCGGCGTGCCCATCTCCGGCGAAGCCTGCCCGCATCACTTCACGCTCACCGACTCCGCCATCGCCGGTAGCGAAAAATTCTGGGCCGAAGACGGGAAAGGGCTTTTTCCTCTCAACCCTCAACCCTCACCCCTCAACCTTCCCACCTGGCCTTCCTACGACACCAACTTCAAAATGAATCCCCCGCTCCGCTCGGCCCGCGACCGCGAGGCGATTCTGGAAGGTCTCGTGGATGGCACCATCGAAGTCTTGTGCAGCGACCACGCGCCGCATTGCAATTTCGAGAAGGAAGTGGAGTTCGACTATGCGCCCTTCGGCATTACCGGGCTGGAAAACGAGTTCGCCTTATCGCTGATGCAGCTTTACCACACCAAGCGACTCACCCTTGCCGACGTAATTGCGAAATACACCGTCGCGCCGGCAAAGCTCTTGAATCTGGCTAAAGGCACGTTGTCGGTTGGTACGGACGCAGACGTGACCGTGTTTGATCCCAACTGCGACTGGAGCTTCGAGCGCAGCGACACGGCGAGTAAGTCGCAAAACAATCCCTTTTACGGCTGGCCGCTCAAAGGCCGAGCGGTGGCGACGATTGTGAGCGGCAGGAAAGTTTGGGCGGCTGACACGGAAACTGTTGCTGCCTGATTCCGGCGTTCGGAGTTCCGCCTTCAGGCGGTCCGGAGCCGCGTAAACGCGGAACTCCGAACATCACCACCCTTCCGCGTGTAATTGAAGCTGCCGCTGACAACTTCCTCGCTCTCATCCTCGTCGTCGTCCTCGTTCTTTCAGGGGCATTTCGAGGACGAGAACGAGGACGGCGACGAGGACGATTTAATTCTGCGCGGCACGTCCACCCGTTCCGCCCCGCTTGACACTCCCCGGTTCACTGATACCCTCACGCGCTCCGGTCAAACGGAAATCCCTGACTCAAGTGGTTCAGGACATCGTGTCCGGGTGAGGAAAACGAATTATGAAACGTCAGTATCAACCGTCGAAAATCCGTCGCAAGCGCCAGCATGGCTTTCTGAAGCGCAATTCTACGAAAAGCGGCAAGGCCACCTTGCGCAATCGCCGTCGCGTGGGACGCAAACGCCTGACCCCGGTTTGATCGGCAATGCCTGCCGATTCGCCAGCCCGGCCCACGCTCGGTCGCAAATCCCGCATCAAACAGGGACGCGATTTCGCCAGGGTGCGTCAGGCCGGAGAACGCGTAGTCAAGGGCTGTCTCATTGCCAACTGGCTGCGGCTTGCCGACGATGCCCGTTCCCGGCTCGGAGTAGTGGTGGGAAAAAAGGTGGGCGGTTCAGTGATTCGCAGTCGAGCCAAGCGGTTATTGCGCGAGTCGTTTCGCCTGCATCAACACGAGTTGACTCAACCGCTCGACCTGGTGCTGGTGGCGCGACCCTCCATTGTGGAGAAAGATTTCTCGGGCGTTGAACGCGACCTGGTCACGACGCTGCGGCAGGCGCGATTGTTGAAATGAACCTGGCTCAGCACATTTTACTTTTTGCGGTGCGACTTTATCGCTGGATCATCTCCCCTGCGCTGGGCGCGTTCTTTGGTCCGACTGGAGGATGCCGCTTTACGCCGACCTGCTCGGTTTACGCGGCAGAGGCCGTGCGGACGCATGGCGCAATCGTTGGAAGCGCGTTGGCCGCCAAACGCCTTTGCCGCTGTCATCCCTGGGGCGGTTGTGGTCATGACCCGGTGCCGCAACCCGAGTCCACTGCAACTCTCGACTGGAATTGTAATTCCACGGCCGGAATGAAATCGGCCAAACTGCCGCGCTAAAAAGTTTTCAATGGATCGTAAATCAATCGTCGTCATCATCGCCTGCATCGGATTCATGTTCCTGTGGAGCGGCGTGCTCGTACCCAAATACTTCACGAAACCCGCCCCGCCCGGCTCGAACATCAAAGGAACGAACGCGCCAAGCGCCGGTTCGACCAGCGGCACCAACGTCCCTGCCACCGTCACCACAAGTCCATCCGTGCCGACGAATGCGCCCTTCGTCCGTCCGACTTTTGCAACCAACACCGCCGAGCAGCTCATTGTTCTCACCAACGAGAACGCACGCTACACCTTCACCTCGCAAGGCGGCGGATTGAAACAGGTGGAGCTGTGGAAGTTTCCGGAAACAATTTCGCGGAAGATAAAATCCGGTGCATCCACAAACGGTTTGGTGACGTTGAACGAAAACGCCCAGCTCCCGGTTCTGGCCATCATCGGCGGCGACGACGTTCACGGCGATGGTCTGTTCACGCTCACCCAAACGGGCGACAGTATCCGCGCCGAAAAGACCCTTCCGAACGGTCTCCGACTGGTAAAAAAGTTTCAGCTAAGCACCAACTATCTCCTCAATGCCAGGGTCCGCTGGGAAAACGCCTCCTCAAACGCGATTGCGCTTCCTCAACATGAGTGGGTGGTCGGCACGGCCACGCCGATGAATGCGTTTGACGACGCCTCAGCCGTTGGTGTGATGTGGTATGACGGCGGCAAGACTCACGAAACAACGACGCCCTACTTTGAAAACAAGCGCTTTGGCTGTCTGCCGGGCACGCCGCGTTCGGAATATCGCGATGGCAACAGCAACATCGTTTGGGCCGTTGCCCATAATCAATTCTTTGCGCTCGTCGCAATGCCGGATGTCGTCGGACAACAAATCATCGCCCGGGCCATCAATTTGCCGCGCCCATCCGAAGGGCGATTCAGCTTCGCCAGCAGTCCGCTCCGCAAGGGATTCGAAACCACCATGGTTTACCCGGGTTTCACCGTCGCGCCCGGTGCGACGGTCGAACGTGACTTCAATTTGTACGCGGGTCCGAAGGAGTACCGCACGCTGGCCGCCATCGCTGGCCGGCTGGAAAACAACCTGGACCAGGTCATGGGCTTCGGAATTTTCGGCTTCATCTCGAAGATCCTCTTGCTGGCCATGAACTGGCTCAACGAGGCACTGAAAATCCCCTACGGCTGGGCCATCATTGTCATCACCGTTTTGCTCAAGATTCTCTTCTGGCCTCTCACGGCCGCGAGCACTCGCTCCGCCCAACGCATGGCTTCCTTTGCGCCTCAACTCAATGCGCTCAAGGAAAAATACAAGGACGACCCGCAAAAGTTTGCCGCCAAACAAATGGAGTTTTTCCGCGAGAATAAGATCAATCCGGTCAGCGGCTGCTTGCCGATGTTCGTCCAACTGCCTGTGTTCTTTGGGCTCTTTGCGATGTTGCGCACCGCCATTGAACTGCGCGGAGCCCATTTCCTTTGGGCGACTGACCTTTCTCGATCCGATACGTTGTTTACGATCCCAATTCCGGGTCTGGACTTTTTTCCCCTTAATCTAATTTGCACGCCCGAAGGAATTCCGCTCAACCTGCTGCCTTTGCTCTACATTGCGAGCGCGATCTGGCAAACTCACATGACACCGATGTCTCCGGGGATGGACCCGACGCAACAAAAGCTCATGCGCTGGATGCCATTGATGTTCCTCGCGATCCTCTACAATTTCTCCTCCGGTCTCGCGCTTTACATGACCGTCAACAACCTGTTGACGATTCTGCAAACCTGGCTGATGAAGCGAAACGCACCACCGCCCGCCGCCGCGGCCGCACCGGCCAAGGTTTCGGTGTTGACGCCTGCTTCGAAAAAGAAGAAATAGTTTCATAGATTTATTCCGAACCAGCTTATGGCCGCACAACCAAAACCCACCCTGGAAAAACTGCTCGAACTTCTTGGCTTTCCCGCCACCGTCGAGGAACACAACATTGACGACGGCATTCTGCTGGATGTGAAATCGGAGGATTCCGGCCGTCTGATTGGTCGCCAGGGCCAGACGCTTTCCGACCTGCAATACATCACCAACCGTTTGCTGTTCCAACAGGACCAGAACGCGCCGAAAGTGATGGTGGACGTCAGCGGTTATCGTGCGCAGGCTCGCGAAGCCTTGGTCAAGAAAGCCAAAGATGCCGCGGAGAAAGTTCGCCGCTGGGGCGATGTGGTTGAACTCGAACCGCTCTCAGCCTTCGACCGTCGCATCATTCACCACGCCCTCAAAGACGATCCCGATATCGAAACCCAGAGCGTGGAAGTGGAAGGCACGGATAAAAAAGCCATGCTGCTCCGGCCCAAGCACTGATCGGCAGTAAACCGTCGCCAGCACCGGCAAACGTCCGAGTATCCCGGATCAACCGTAGCTGTTCCCTCGCCCCTCAAGGGGAGAGGGTCAGGGTGAGGGGTGAGCCCTCGAATCCAAACCAAGCTCAACTCCTGGACTCTTCCCAAACCAGCCGCAGTCCTTCCAAAGTCAGATTCGGTTCCACAGCGGAAATCTCCGGCAACCTGGCGGCGATCAGCTTCGCGTAACCCCCGGTCGCAACCACCGCCAAGCGTCGTGCCTTCAATTCCAACTTCAATTCCGCAATCAGTTCCCGCACCAGCCCCCGATAACCGTGCACCGCGCCCACGAGCATCGCGTGCTCCGTGCTTTTTCCGACGGCTGACTCGACTTCGCGAATTTTGATGCGCGGCAGCAACGCCGTCTTTTCATGCAGATAATCCGTCATGGCAGCCAGGCCGGGAGCGATGATGCCGCCCACGTAATTTCCGCGCGCATTCACCACGTCAAACGTCACCGCCGTACCGAAATCCACCACGACCGAGGGCACGCCAAAATGGTGCCGCGCCGCGACGGCATTCGCCAAGCGGTCCGGTCCAATCGTGTTGGGCTTCGGATAATCAATGCCCACCCCTTTCAGCGTCTTCGGCGTGAGCACCAATGCGGACAATCGCCATTTCGCTTTGACCATTTTCTGCACCGCCGGCGTTGCCGGCGGCACAACACTGCAAATCGCCGCGCCTTCTACTTTTGCTTTGCCGACGAACCGGGTGAGCGACCGAATCGCCTTGCCTGAAAACCACGTGGCAGTGGGTATGTCAGTGTGTCGAACAATGCGTTGCGCGTTCGCCAATCCAACGTGCGTGTGCGTGTTGCCAATGTCGAAAAGGAGAATCATTTTTCCAGACTCACGTCGCCGCCAATCACGCGCTCCAAGCGCCCGTGTTCGGTGCGCAGGATCAGTGCGCCGTCGTCGTCCAACGACTCCGCGAGGCCACGCAGCTTGCGGTCGCCCAGATTGATCACGACGCGCTGACCAATCGTCGTGCAATGCTCCTCCCACTCATCCGCCACTTCCTCAAACTTACCGGCACAAATTCGCGCATAATCGCGATCCAGTTCCCGCAAAATCGTTGTGGCGAGCTCCGCACGGACGATTGGTTTGCCGGTTTCGAGCCGCAGTGACGTGGCAATCTTTCGCAACTCCGCGGGAAATTCGTTTGCGGTCAAATTCACGTCCACCCCCACGCCGAGCGTCACGTGCTTCACGCGATCCACTTCCGCGCTGAGTTCGGTAAGAATGCCGACGACCTTCTTCCCGCGAATCAAGATGTCGTTGGGCCATTTGATCTCGCACGACAATCCGGTCTCCGCGTGAATCGCCCGCCACAGCGCCACGGCGGCCGCCACGGTCAATTGCGTTGTCTCCTGAGGACGCAGGTCCGGTCGCAGCAGGATGGAAAACCAAAGCCCCTTGCGCACCGGCGAAGTCCAGACGCGTCCCAGCCGTCCCCTGCCCTTCGTCTGCGATTCAGCAAAAACCACCACGCCTTCCTTCACGCCATCGCGGGCCAGCTTTTCGACCACATCATTGGTCGACGTGGTTTGCTCAAAAACGCGGATGTCGCGTCCGATCACTTTGGTTCTGCCCAGGCGCGCTAATAGATCATCCGCGTGCAAAACATCCGGTGAACTGACCAGCCGATATCCCAACACGGGACTGGCTTCGATTTCGTATCCGAGTTTGCGCAACTCCTCGATGCGCGCCCAAACGGCCGCTCGCGAAATGCCCAGTTCCCTGGAAAGGTCCGCACCGGAAACGCCACCATTCTCCGCCTCGCGGAGGGCGATGAGAATTTGAGCGTCGGTCGTCACAGGCGCGATGGTAGGGACGGTGCGCCGCGCCGTCCAGCGCCGCGTGCAGTGAGGGTAGCGCAGATTTGCAATCTGCCGTATCGCCGAATTGCATTCGGCAGAGCGTCGCAA
>DASUGI010000251.1:0-3061 GCA_036274115.1 Verrucomicrobiia bacterium | reverse complement strand
GCGAAGTCGGATGCGGATGTTTGCGGTGTCAGACCAGTCGGACATCTTCCGACGATCACCCTGCTCACGGACGCGAAAGTGCTGCGATTGCACACGAGTCCGCCGGGTCGCGAGATCACGGGTGTGGTGGCGGACGTGAAGGGCAAGTTGCGCGAGTTCTCCGGCGACATCGTGGTGATGGCGTGTGGTGCCGTAAATTCGGCAGCGTTGCTGTTGCGTTCGGCGAATGACCGGCATCCGCGCGGGCTCGCGAACAATTCTTCCGGCCTCGTCGGGCGCAACTTGATGAAACACGTGCTGGGATCGCTCGTTGCGGTGACCACGTTGAAGCCAAATCCGTCGAAGTTCCAAAAGACGATGGCGATCAATGATTTTTACTGGGGCGAACCGGGCTACGAGTTTCCGCTGGGCAACATCCAGCTCATGGGCAAGACGGTCATCGAGGGGCTGCGCGGTTATGAGGCGAAATACGCGCCGCTGACGATTGAGGAGGTGGCGCAGAACTCCATTGATTGGTGGCTGACGACGGAGGATTTGCCGGACGCGCGGAACCAGGTGCGCGTGGACGGCGAGCGAATCATCATTGATTACACGGAGAACAACAGCGAGCCGTTTGCGCGGTTGAATGCGCGGTGGAAGCAGATCTTACAAGAAATCGATGTCAGCACTGACCACCCCTCACCCTTGATCCCTCTCCCCGTTGAGGGGAGAGGGAAACCCGTAGCCCGCGCTGTAATCAAGACGGGCTACTTTGAAACGAAGATGCCGATGCACAGCCTTGGACATCAGGTTGGCACGTGCAAATTCGGCGAGTCCCCAAGGACGTCGGTGCTGGATTTGAACTGTCGCGCGCATGACATCGACAATCTTTACGTGGTGGATGGGAGTTTCTTCGTGTCGAGCGGCGCGGTGAATCCGACGTTGACCATCGTGGCGAATGCCCTGCGCGTGGGAGATCATTTGCTGGAAAGGTTGGGCGGAGCCGCTGACGCGAGGAGGCGGACTGTGCGTGGTGAAAGTTTCCGGCTCGTTAGGCAGGCATGATGATGACGCAACCGTCCTGAGCGGGAACGGCCAGATCCTTCAAGGAATCAGCTCCCATCCGTGACCATTGATCGCCACAAGTCTGTCACTGTTCTTTCTCTGATGGGCGGCTCCCTCCTCTGGGGAATCCTCAAAAAACTGCTGTTCGCCAATATAGGCATTTCGCGAATAGCGGGGATCGAGTTGCGGACTCATTTGAGTATCCACAACCAGCAACACCAACGGTGTTGAATCATTCAGCCCAGCGTTGCCGCGATCCCGCATTGCGGGAGAGCGGCTACGCTGGGTAACGAAACGAAATGACATCTACCCTGAAAGGGTTGAATCAATGTGTCAGGCGATGGGGATGCAACCCCTTCAGGGTTGGGAAATTCTTTTGACGATTGACCCAGGGTAGCTCCGCACTGCGCTCCAAAGCTTCGAGCGGCGGAGCGTGCCTCGCAACCCCGGGCTGAGTGATGGAATCGCGTTGCGATTCTACGTCTTCATCAAACAAGCGTAAGGATGGATCGTTCGGTGCGACAAAACCTGTAATCGTGAGAGCGGAATATCTTCATCACGCGAGCTTCGCCATCGGCCTGCTGGGCATGCTGGTGATTTGCTTCGGCGTCGCGGGCGGTTTGATTCGGTTTGTGAACTCCGAGGTCCATTCGGCTCGGGGACTGGATATGGACGCGGAGCGCAAGCGGCTGCGCCACCGGCTTGGCTATCATCTCCTGCTCGGCCTGGAGTTTCTCATCGCGGCGGACATCATCGATACCCTCATGAAACCCACACCCCAGGATCTGCTGGTGCTTGGGCTGATCATGCTCCTCCGCACCGTAATCAGTTGGTCGCTGAACGCGGAGCTGAAGTCAGACCAACGGGAGGCAGCGAGGTGAGCACGCGCAAATTCTTTAATCACGTGACGCGAACGCTTTGGATTGCGCCGGCAGAGCGAAGCGGCGACGGAGCTTTTTGGCTGGCGAAGGTGCAGGCCGTTCCGAAATCCCCAGCGGTGTCGCGCTTCGCTGGCCACCGCACTCCAAAATTGTCGCCATGATCGCCGCAAGCTTCCTGATCGTTCTGGCGAGTTACCTCGCGTGTGGGTTGGTGTTCGCCGTTCTGTTCTCGTTCATCGGCGTGAAGAAGATTGATCCACATGCGGCGCATGGGTCGTGGGGATTTCGACTGCTCATTATTCCCGGCGCGATGGCGCTTTGGCCGCTGCTACTGCGGCGCTGGTTCAGCGGTGTGAAAGAACCACCCGAGGAAAACAACGCGCATCGCCGCGCAACCAGGCAACCCGCATGATTCTCGCGCTTCGCCAACGACATCGCCGCATGTTCGGCGCGCTGGGAGTGCTGTTGCCTGTTGCGCTTATCATCGGCGTTGCGGCGCGCCAAGTAACGCCGACAGCGGAAGGTTTGTCTCCGGAATTATCGCCCAAGACCCAAACCTTCACGGCCACTGACTACGAGCGCGATGATCTTTTCGCCAGGTCGCGCGTGAAGGTGCGACTCTGGCAGGACTTGAAGACCGGCCAGTATGCAGTTGGTCTGGCGGCGCCGAACGATTTCATCAAGCCGGACCTGCTCGTTTATTGGCTCGCGGGCCGGCCAAACGTTTCTGATGAACTGCCAGCCGGCGCAACTTTCCTTGGGGCGTTTGTGACAACTGTGCTCCCGCTACCTGACGAAGCCCCCAATAAGGAAGGCGTGCTGATTCTTTACAGCCTGGCAGATCAGGAAATTGTAGACGTGTCCGAACCTTTCGTGGCTACGAACGCGAGTTCGCGGCAAATCCCCCCGTCGCGGACCAGCTCAGAGAATAGCCGCCGACTCACGTCGGCAGCCACAAGCAAGTAGTTATGGGCGTCGAATACGTCAGTGTTCAATGGAATCGGCAGAAGAAGCTCTACGACGCTGTGCTCGTTGGCGGCGTGGCGGCATTTCTTGTCGTCTTCAGCGTCCTCACCAAGGTGATGTTTCCGCGCGCGACGGATGAGATCATGCTCATTCGCGCTTTTGGAGCGAGC
>DASUGI010000250.1:0-36234 GCA_036274115.1 Verrucomicrobiia bacterium | reverse complement strand
GGGTGTAACGATCTATGGAGGCAACTACGGTGGAGCCATTTTTACACCCAGATCCGTCGGCCCAACTTTTGTTCAGCTGGCAATCGATCCCCCGAACGCTGCAAGTGCCAACTCTGTAGGATTGCCTCTAGCAACCAACGGCGTGTGGACTTGTCCGAGCCGTCCGGGTCTGCCTGTTTATGAAGCAGGCGTTAATCACTACAACATCGGCTACCAATACTTCGGCGGCATTTCCTCGTGGCAAAATCCAGTCTACAACGGCGCTTCGCGCAGCCCGGTCAACTTAAACACAGCTCAGCCTCATTGGGCTCTGGCGGCCGATGCAGTCGTGAAAGTTAATGGGGTCTGGGGTGGGATCGACCCAAGTCGGCCGTATGTCTATGCCGACATCCCGCCACATCGCGCGGAGAATTCAATGATTCCTCAAGGGGGCAACCAGGCTTTTGTGGATGGTTCAGTACGATGGATCCAGGCGGAAAAAATGTACTTCTTGAATGACTGAACTGCAGGCGGCGGATCAGCCGTCCCTCCGGGACTGGCACAAACTTTCCCACCTTTCCCGCCGATGAATCGCCGGGCTATTCTCGGTTGTTCCTTCGGAACAGCAGTTGGCGACGTGTAAAGCTCTCAATCCCCGTAACCATTCGGATGTTTCGTATGCCACGCCCAGGCGGTGGCGACGATGTCGTCGAGCTTCGGGTATTTGGGTTTCCAACCGAGTTCGTTGAACGCTTTGTTCGCGGCGGCCACGAGCTTGGGCGGGTCGCCGGGGCGACGCGGTTTTTCAATCGCTGGAATCTTTGTACCGGTGATCTTCTCGCAGGTTTGAATCACCTGTTTCACTGAGTACCCGTCGCCGTTGCCGAGGTTGTAGAAGCCGGTCTTGCCCGGCGCAAGGCCAAGGATGTGCGCCTGCGCGAGGTCGATGATGTGAATGTAATCGCGGATGCACGTGCCGTCGGGCGTGGGATAATCCGTGCCGTAAATCTCGCATTGCTTCGCCTGACCAAGCGCGACCTTGAGCACGTTCGGGATGAGATGCGTCTCGATGCGATGATGTTCGCCAAACTTCTCGCTCGCGCCGGCGGCGTTGAAATAGCGGAACGCCACGAAGTCGAGTTTGTGCAGTTGCTGATACCAGATGAGCATCTTCTCGAACATCAGCTTGGATTCGCCATAGGGATTGATGGGGCGCTGGGGCAAATCCTCCGTCATCGGCACGCGATCCGGCGGCCCGTAGGTGGCGCAGGTGGAGCTGAACACGAATTTCTTCACGCCGAACTCGACGGCGGCATCGAGCAGGTTGAGTCCGTTGGCAACGTTGTTGCGAAAATACTTTCCCGGATTGGTCATGGACTCGCCGACGAGCGCGTTGGCAGCAAAATGCAGGATGGCTTCCGCTTTGGCGTCGCGGACGGCGTTCTTGATTAACGTCGCGTCGCTAAAGCAGCCTTCGATAAACTTCGCGCGCGGATCCACGGCGGAGCGGTGGCCTTCGGTGAGATTGTCAAAAACGGTGACTTGATGGCCCGCATTGATGAGTTCCTCGACGCAGACCGAGCCGATGTAGCCCGCGCCACCCGTGACGAAAACGTTCATGGCGGTAAGGATAGCGCGCGGCTCGGTGCTCTCAATGCGGAAATGTCCTACCGGTAGCGCGGGCGTCGCGCCTGCGAGTTCCGGCGGCGTCTCGCCGCCAGGAGGAACAAGAAAAAGAGACACGCATCGGGACGGTGCTGCAACTCGCAGCCGGGACGGCCGCGTTACCGGACTTCACACGAACATGTCAAAGGCCAGTCTCGCGATGGCCTAAAAGTGAAATAGAATTGTATGGCCTCATCCTCGCGACACAGCAAAGCTGGATGCGGCGCGAGCAACTATGAAATCACTTTTGCGGATTGGGCTCCTCCTTGGATTGGGCGCGCAGATGCTTCTGGCGAACGGCAACTCCGAGCCGCGCGTCAAGCTAGGCAACGAAGTGCTGGTGCAGACCAAATTCAAAGTGCTGGCGGGAAAGCGGGTTGGGTTGATCACGAATCCTTCGGGAGTGAACAGTCAGTTGGAGAGCACGATCGATGTGTTGCGCGCGGCGCCGAACGTGAAGCTGGTGGCGCTCTACGGACCAGAACACGGGATTTATGGTGATGTGCCGGCGGGCGATAAGATTGCGAGTCGCATTGATGCGCGCACAGGGTTGCCGGTGCATTCGCTTTATGGCGACACTCGCAAGCCAACACCAGAAATGCTCAAGGGAATCGATGCGCTTGTTTACGATTTGCAGGACACAGGTTGCCGCTCTTACACGTTTATCAGCACGATGGGGGTGGCGATGGAGGCGTGTGGAGACGCGAAGATTGAATTCATTGTACTCGACCGGCCCAACCCGTTGGGTGGCGTGCGGGTTGAAGGACCGATGGTCGAGCAGGAGAATCGGCGGTCATTCGTGAGCCGGTGGGACGTGCCCTACGTGTATGGCATGACCTGCGGCGAACTCGCACAGATGATCAATGACCGCGGCTGGATTACGAATCGCTGCAAGCTCACGGTCGTGCCGATGAAAGACTGGAAACGCACGATGGTCTGGCGCGATACGGGCCTGCCGTGGGTGCCGACCTCGCCGCACGTGCCGCATGGAGAATCTCCCTTGTTCCAGGTCGCGACGGGGATGCTTGGTGAAATCGGCGGGGTGAGCACTGGCATTGGCTATACCCTGCCCTTTCAATGCGTGGCCACAACGAATGTGAATCCACAGCAACTCGCTGAAACGCTGAATCGCTACAAGTTGTCCGGCGTGCGGTTTCAGCCGGTGACGTTTCAGCCTTACTACGCGGCGTTCAAAGGGGAAGTTGTTGGCGGCGTGCAATTGTATTTCACCGATCCCGCTCACGCGCCGCTAACGGCGATCAACTACTACGCGCTCGAAGCGTTGAAAAAGGTTGCGGCGCGGGATCTTTTCGAGGAAGCGCAGAAGGCGAAGAAGAAGTTCGACATGTTCGACAAGGTGAACGGCACGGACGCGACGCGCCTGGCGTTGCAATCCGGCAAGTCCGCGGCGGAGATTGTTTCTTCCTGGAAAGCGGGCGAGGAGAAGTTCCGTAAAGAGCGGCAGAAGTATTTGCTCTATTAGGCATCGGCTCGAATCGCTAACCCGTAGCGCAGATCTTCAATCTGCTGTATCGCGCTGTATCGCCGAATTATATTCGGCTGAGCGGTGTAATTCGGCTCTTTCCCGGAACTGCGAACCGGAGCGGATTGCAAATCCGCGATACAGCAGAATTCAATTCTGCGCTACGATGGCGCAGTCGACAGACGGTCCACTTGCACCCTTCTGAGCGCTTGCACGCGCCTCCAGCCTGTCCCTATACTGCGCGCCGCTTTTTCAACCTATGAGCGCAAATCCAATCCGTGTCGCAGTCACCGGCGCCGCCGGCCAAATCGGTTATTCTCTCCTGTTCCGCATCGCCACCGGCGAAGTGTTCGGGCCGAACCAACCGGTCATTCTTCACCTCATCGAGGTGGATATCCCGGAGATTCTGGAGAAACTCAAAGGCACGGTCATGGAGATTGACGACTGCGCGTTCCCGCTGCTCAAGGGCATCGTCGCCACCGGCAATCTCGACGAAGGTTTTAAAGGCGTAAACTGGTGTCTCCTCGTCGGCGCCGCGCCGCGCAAAGCCGGAATGGAACGCAAAGACCTCCTCGGCGCGAACGGCAAGATCTTCGTCGGCCAGGGCAAAGCCATCGAGAAGAATGCCGCCAGTGATGTCCGCGTGCTCGTCGTCGGCAATCCGTGCAACACGAATGCGCTGATTTGCATGAACAACGCGCCCGGTGTGCCGCGTGATCGCTTCTTCGCCATGACGCGCCTGGACGAGAATCGCGCCAAAGCTCAGCTCGCCAGGAAAGCCAGCGTGGACATCACTGCAGTTTCCAATCTCGCCATCTGGGGCAACCACAGCGCGACAATGTATCCGGACTTTTTCAACGCACGCATCGGTACGCGCCCCGTGCCGGACGTCATCAAGCACACCGAATGGTTGGAGAAGGATTTCATTACCACGGTGCAGCAACGCGGTGCAGCTATCATCAAAGCACGCGGATTGTCGAGTGCCGCCAGCGCGGCGAACGCGGCGTTGGATACCGTTCGCTCCATCATCAATCCCACGCCCTCCGGCGATTGGACCAGCGTGGCCGTTTGCTCCGATGGCAGCTACGGCATCGAGAAGGGTTTGATGTTCAGTTACCCGATTCGCAGCAATGGTAAGTCCTGGGAGATCGTTCAAGGCGTGACGTTGAATGAATTCAGCCGCGGCAAGATTGCCATAACCGAGAACGAGTTGAAGGAAGAGAAGGCGCTCGTCAGCGATTTGATTCCGAAATGAGCTCGGAATGCGCCCGTCTCGGGCGCAGCGATTCGAGCATGGGATCGATACCGAAATCGAATCGGCCACTGCGGCCTTGGAAGATGTTGCTGTGGCCGGGACGGCCACACTCCGCAAGTTTCAGCCCCGGTTCGCCGGGGCTATTTTTTGGTCGGCAAATGGCAATTCAGGAGCAGAAGAGGTTTTTGACGTGGGCGATAATTTCTGAGCAAACTAACGGTTCGCAGGCCGGGCCGCGGCGCGGCTGCCTGCATTTTTGAAACTGAAATAGAATATGACTAGCATGATGAAACGAGGAAAGTTGGGAATCCTGGTCGGAGGCGGGCCGGCGCCGGGAATTAACGGGGTGATTTCGGCAGCAACAATCGAAGGCATCAACCAGGGCTACGAGGTGATCGGTTTTCGCGACGGCTTCAAATGGCTCGCCGCGGGGGACAAGCAGCACTACACCAAGCTCACGATTGACGACGTAAAGTCGATCCATCTGCGCGGCGGTTCAATCCTTGGAACGGCGCGCACGAATCCGGCGAAGTCCGAGACGAGCATGCACAACGTGCTCGATGTGCTTCAGAAGCTCGGCGTGACTGCGTTGGTCACGATTGGTGGTGATGACACCGCATTTTCCGCGAGCAACGTCTACCGAAAGGCTGAAGGAAAAATCCGTGTGGCGCATGTGCCCAAGACGATTGACAATGACCTTCCCCTGCCCGGCTCGACGCCAACGTTCGGTTTCGAGACGGCGCGGCACAACGGCGTTTACATCCTGCGCAATCTGGCGATGGATGCGCGCACGACCTCGCGTTGGTACATCATCATCAGCATGGGGCGCGCTGCGGGCCATCTGGCGCTCGGCATCGGCAAAGCGGCCGCGGCTGCCATCACGATTATTCCGGAGGAGTTCGGTGATCAGCCTGTCACGGCTGAAGCGGTCGCTGATGCGATCATCGGTTCGATCATCAAGCGCAAGTCCTATGGTTCAAATTACGGCGTGGCAGTACTCGCTGAAGGATTGATCGAGTCCATGGGTGAGAAGGGTCTCGTTAACGCCGTGCCCGGAGGGCAGCTTGAACGCTACGGCAAGGTAGTTCGCGACGATCATGGGCACTTGCGGCTTGGTGAAATCGAGTTCGGCCGTTTGATGAAGGACCTCGTGACGCAGCGACTGGAACAACTCGGGCTCAAGATGACGCTAATCGATAAGGACCTCGGCTACGAGCTACGCTGCGCTGACCCGGTTCCGTTCGACGGCGAATACACGCGTGATCTCGGCTACGGTGCGGTGAAGTTCATTCTTTCGCCAGAAGCCGGCAAGTACGGCGCTATCGTGAGTTTCATCGATGGTAAACTACACCCACTGGAGTTTGAGAAGATGCTCAATCCGAAGACGGGCCGTTTCAACGTTCGCAAGGTGAACGTCGCCGGCGAATCTTACGAGTGCGCCCTGGCGTACATGATTCGGCTGGAGAAATCCGATTTTGAAGATGCACCGCAACTGGCGAAGCTTTCGGCCGCTGTTTCGATGACGCCCGATAAGTTCCGCGAGCGGTTCGGGTATTTGGTCGGCTTGAAGTAAACCATGTTAGTGCAGGCGGCGGTGGGAGTCTTCCTGCCGCCGCTTTTTCATGAAACCGCTTTCAGCAACTGAACTTGCCACGCGGCTCGATGCGGCGTTTTGGAAACCCGCCGCATCGGCAAAAGAATTCGCCGCTTTTTGCGCTGAAGCGCGGGCGAAGAAACTTCGTGCCGTGACGGTGAATGGTTCACGCGTCGCGCTGGCGGCGGCTGGGCTTGAGGACGGCAGTGTGCAGACCGTGGCCTTGATCGGCTTTCCTCTGGGCACGAGCGATAGCGATGTGAAGCGGTACGAAGCGGAGGTTGCCATTGATTTTGGTGCGCAGGAACTGGAGGTCGTCCTCAATCTCGATCATTTGAAGAACGGGAAGCACGAAGCCGCATTGCGCGAGTTGCGCGACGTGATCGAGGCCGCGGACGAGCGACATGTTTGCGCGGTGTTGGAAACACGGGCGCTAACGCGTGCGGAGATTGCGGCTGCTTGTGCAATGCTTTCAGATGCTGGAGTTCAAGCCGTTTCCACGGGCACAGATTTCTGGCCGGACACCCGCGTGACGGTGGACGACGTGAAGGCACTGCGTGATGCGTTGGATGAAAAGATCGCCGTCAAGGCGGTGGGCAACATTCGTGATGCGCAGGCGGCGCTGGCTTTGATTGAGGCTGGCGCAGCACGTTTGGGCACGACCAATCCAGGAGCGCTGCTGAAAGGGTGACTTTCTGTTCTTACTCTTAATCTTAATCTTATTCTTAATCTGCTGTTGAAGGCGTCCTGGCAAAGAGCGGGACAGATTAAGAGTAAGATTAAGACCGAGGCTGCCGCGTTCGTTGACCCTTTTCACGCCGTCTGTTACCGTCTGCGCTCCTGAGAAAAGGCAATGGAATATAAAGACACACTGAATCTCCCGCGCACGGACTTCGCGATGAAGGCCGACCTCGTCACGCGCGAGCCGGAGCGGCTGAAAAAATGGGAAGCGGCGAACCTCTACGCGAAGATTCAAGAGGCGCGGCAAAGCGGGGAGAAATTCGTTTTGCACGACGGCCCGCCCTTTGCCAATGGCGACGTTCACATCGGCACGGCGCTGAACAAGATTCTCAAGGACATCATTGTTAAATACAAATCGCTCCGCGGTTTCAGCGCGCCCTACGTCCCCGGCTGGGATTGTCACGGGCTGCCGATTGAATCGAAGGTGACGCAAGAGTTACGCTCCAAGGGCAACACCAGCGCCGACGCGGCCA
The DNA here is from genome assembly GCA_036274115.1 of Verrucomicrobiia bacterium. Taxonomy (GTDB): domain Bacteria; phylum Verrucomicrobiota; class Verrucomicrobiia; order Limisphaerales; family JADLHS01; genus JADLHS01. The sequence goes on along the minus strand of DASUGI010000250.1, from coordinate 29,044 downwards.
CGATCCGCACGGCGTGTGACGCTTATGCGCGCAAGTTCATTGACATCCAGCGCACGCAATTCAAACGGCTCGGGGTGTTTGGCGATTGGGAGAATCCTTATCTCACGCTGAACAAGGAATACGAAGCCGACGAACTGCGCCTGTTCGCGGACATCGTGGAAAAGGGATTTGTTTACCGCGGCAAGAAGCCGGTGTATTGGAGCATTCCATTTCGCACGGCGCTGGCGGAGGCGGAGGTGGAATATCAGGATCACGTCAGCCAGAGCGTTTTCGTGAAGTTTCCGATCGTCGGCCGCCCCGGGGTGAGCATCGTCATCTGGACCACGACGCCGTGGACGCTGCCCGCCAATCTGGCGGTGGCTTACAATTCCACGTTCAGCTATTCGCTCGTGCAGGTGGGTGATGAACAGTTTATTGTGTCCGCGATGTTGTTGTCGGCGGTCGCGCAGAAGTGCGGGTGGGATTATCAAATCATTCGCAGCCTCGATGGCGAGCATCTGAAGTCAGTTGAATACCAGCATCCGTTCTGCAATCGCACGGGTAAATTGTATCCTGGCGATAACTTTGTCACGAACGACACGGGCACGGGCTTTGTGCACATCGCACCGGGGCACGGTCTGGACGACTACAACCTTGGCCGCCAATACGGTTTGCCGATCTACTCACCGGTCAACGACGACGGCGGGCTGGCGCACACGAACGATCTGCCAATTGAGCAGCAGTTTCCTGCTGAGATGCTGGGCAAGTCCACCCTGGCCAAGCACGGGAAGAGCGACGCGAATGAAGCGGTGCTGCACGAGTTGCGCGTCCGCAAAGCGCTGTTGCATCAGGAGAATTATCATCACAGTTATCCGCATTGCTGGCGCAGCAAGACGCCCATCATCTTCCGCGCGATGGACCAGTGGTTCATCAGCATGGACCATCGGATCGTTTCCAAAGCGGAGTCCGGTGATGAACTTTCCGTCACCTTCAAGGAGTGGGCGCAGCTTGCAATAAACACTGTCCACTGGATACCAGACTGGGGCGTAAACCGGATAAGAAGCGCAGTCGAATCCCGTCCCGACTGGTGCATTTCACGTCAACGCACCTGGGGCGTGCCGATTCCCGCGTTCTACGACGCGGAGGGTGAACCCATTCTCGATGGACAAATTGTTCGCAACGTTGCTGCTCTTGTTGAGAAGCACGGTTCAAACGTGTGGTTCGAAAAATCCGCTGCCGAACTGTGGTTGCTCGTAAAACCAAAAGTTTGGAAAGGTGCGGATGCCGTTGCCAAGTCCAACGACACACTGGACGTTTGGATTGATTCCGGGTCATCGTCGCGTTCGGTTATCATGCGTCGTCCAGAACTCCATCAATGGGTTGATCCGGATAAGATGCGTTCTGAACCGACTTTTTACCTCGTTAACGAGGGAGGCAAGGCATACGACTGGCGGGCCGACATTTATCTCGAAGGCAGCGATCAGCATCGTGGTTGGTTTCAGTCGTCGCTGTTGCTCTCGCTCGCAGGCAATGGTGCGGCTCCGTATCGGACCGTTTTGACGCATGGCTTCATGGTGGATGCCGATCGGGAGAAGATTTCCAAAAGCAAGCAAGGCGGATACGAAAAACCGCAGACCGCCGAAGCCTATGTGAAGAAGTGGGGCGCCGATGTGGTGCGACTTTGGGTCGCGTCGCAGGATTTCCGCAACGACATCGTCGTGAGCGAGGAACGCGTCAACAAAGTCGGCGAAACCTATCGCGGCATTCGCAATGCCTTGCGTTACCAGCTTTCAAATCTTTACGACTTTGATCCCGCGAAGCACACCGTGATGGATGACCAACTGACCGGGCTGGACCGCTGGATTCTGGGCGAGTTTGCCAAGTTGGAGAAAGACGTCGCCGAAGCGTATGACAAATACGAGTTCCACGTTGTTTATCAAAAGGTCAGCCAGTTCATCGCGGTAGAGCTTTCGGCGATCTATCATGATGTCATCAAGGACCGCATGTACACCGATGCGGCGAATTCCAAGCGTCGGCGTGCGACGCAGACGGCGCTGTACCGGTTGGTGAGCGGGCTGTGCCGGATGCTGTCGCCGATTCTGGCGTTTACGGCGGACGAGGCGTGGGAGTTTGTCCCCGGCAAAGCGGGAACGGGAGAGTCAGTTCACAGTGCAACCTGGCAGCCGACGGGCTTTACTCGCACCGAAGCCGAGGTTGACGCATGGAAAAGTTTGTTTGTTCTGCGCGAATTGGCATTGCCGGAACTGGAGAAGGCGCGTCAGGCCAAACAAATCGGGAAATCGCTTGAAGCCAAGCTCACTGTGAATGGCAAAGGCGTGCTGCTCGAAGACGCGCGACTGAATCTGGATTCACTACGCGAGTTGCTGAACGTGTCGCAAGTGGAACTCGCAAACGGTGGTGGTGAAACGGTGTTTGCGACGGTGACCAAGGCTGATGGCCAGAAGTGCGAGCGCTGCTGGCACTGGGAAACAGATGTGGGCACGAACGCCGAGCATCCCACCATTTGCGGTCGATGTGTGGAGGCCGTGAAACAGTTTAACGCCTGAGCAGCTGATCCTGGCGGGCTACGCATGTTTCGACATGATTTGACGCTTGCTCCGCGGGTGAGCGCGCTGTTACGTAGCCTGCGTTCATGACCAATCCAAACCCGACTTCCCGGAGTCCGTGGGCGTGGGTACCTTCGCTTTATCTCGCCCAGGGATTGCCCTTCGCTGTGGTCAACACAGTGTCGGTGATCATGTACAAGAGTCTGGGCGTGTCGAATGCCGACATCGCGTTCTACACCGCCTGGCTTTACTTGCCGTGGGTCGTCAAGCCGCTGTGGAGTCCGGTGGTGGACATTCTGCGCACGCGACGGTGGTGGATTTGGGGAATGCAGCTTCTTTTGGGCGCGGGTTTCGCAGCAGTAGGACTCTCACTCCCGTTGCCAATCTTTTTCAAAGCGTCACTCGCGTTGTTTTATCTCGTGGCGTTCAGCTCGGCCACACACGACATCGCGGCCGATGGCTATTACCTGCTGGCCACAACCGAAAAGGAGCAGGCGTTCTTCGTCGGCATTCGCAGCACCTTCTTCCGCATCTCGATGATCTTCGGGCAGGGTTTGCTGGTGATTCTGGCGGGGTTGATTCAGAGTAACACGGGATTGCCGAAGCAACAGATTAAAGTCGAAGCGAAGCCCGGCACGGCCATCGTTCAATCATTTGATCCAGCGCAGTTCAAGGAGGGCGTGACGCAGGAGGGCGAGTTGAACATTGTGGCTGAACCCGCACAATTGCTGATTGCTCCCCAGCCCAGAGCCAAAAGCGAGATTGCTACTTTGCTGGCGGCGGTAAAGGAATGGAACACGACGAACGGGTTTTCTCGAACGCAACAGAGCAGCCGCACGTCGAGCACGAAGGAACAAGCAGAATCCTGGTGGACCAAGGCGGTGTCAGAACCGGTCGAGAATTTCCTGAAAACGCGCTTCGCGCGGAGTACGACAGCAAAGAGTGACGGCGCGGGCAACATTGGCCTCGTTTCATTTCACCTGAGCAAGCCACCGGGAAAAGAGATTGTCATCACGCCGGCGTTTGCTTCGGGCGACAAAAGCCTTTCGTTGGCTGAAGGATCGCGCTTGGTGTTTGACGACTCGAATTGGAACCAACCCGCGCTCGCGGTCATTCAACTTGATCCCAAGCTTCGAACCGAAACGAGTGCAGTCTTCGAGGTGCGTTCGGGGAACATACCGCTCTCATGGAGCGTCACCTTCTTTGTGCTCACCGGCTTGTTTCTGCTGTTCGGCTTGTGGCACAAGTTCATCCTGCCGTATCCGGTCAGCGACAAACCCGGCGATGCGCACAGCATTCCGATTTTCATCAAGGAATTCTTCAAAACGTTTGGTTCATTCTTCCGCAAGCCAAAGATCGCGGCGCTGCTGTTGTTCCTTTTGCTCTATCGATTTGGCGAAGCGCAACTGGTGAAGATGGTCACGCCGTTCCTGCTCGACGCGCGTGAGGTCGGCGGGCTGGGCCTCACAACAGGTCAGGTCGGCTGGGTTTATGGCACGATTGGCATCATCGCTTTGACAATTGGTGGCATTCTCGGCGGGATGGTCGCATCTCGTCACGGACTCAAAGCATGGCTATGGCCGATGGTGCTGATCATTCATTTGCCGGACGCCGCGTTCATCTACCTGGCCTATGCGCAGCCGGACAATCTCGCGGTCATCAGCACGGCGATTGCCGTCGAGCAATTTGGCTATGGCTTTGGTTTCACGGCCTACATGCTTTACATGATTTACATCGCGCGCGGGGAACATAAAACCGCGCACTACGCTATCTGCACGGGATTCATGGCGTTGGGCATGATGATTCCTGGCATGTGGAGCGGCTGGTTGCAGGAGATTGTTGGTTATCAACATTTCTTCGTGTGGGTGGTGTTGGCGACTGTCCCGAGCTTCCTCGTGGTGCTTCTGATTCCACTGGACAAGGAGTTTGGCAAGAAGACCGTCAAATAGACGAACAAGGTCGTGCCGCGTGCGGCGATGTCCGGTCCAAGTAATGACTTGAAACGCGCGCCCTCGCTCGGTGAATTGATTGTGTGAGCCCAACCGATACGCAACCGGCAATTTCCATTCGTGGTCTCACGAAACGGTACGGTTCTCTTACCGCCCTGAACAATCTGCATCTGGAGGTCATGCCGGGCGAGGTGCTGGGCTTTCTGGGGCTGAACGGCGCCGGCAAGACGACCGCCATCCGGTTGTTGCTCGATTTGCTGCGGCCCAGCAGCGGGCAGGCGTTTATCTTCGGACACGACTGTTATCTCGATGGTCTCGCCGCCCGGGCGCACGTTGGCTATTTGCCCGGAGAACTGGGCCTGTATCCGGACCTCACGGGCCTGGAGATCCTCAACTTTCTCGCCAGCCTGAATCCTCGACCGGTCGACAAACGCCGACGACAGGAGCTCACTGATCGGTTGGAATTGTCGGATCGGGATCTGCGCCGCAAAGTTCGGCAATACAGCACGGGTATGAAGCGCAAGCTTGGTGTGATTCAGGCGTTTCAAGCCGACCCGCCGTTGCTCATTCTTGATGAACCGACCGAAGGACTCGACCCGCTCATGCAGGAATCGTTTTACAGCTTGCTCGCGGACGTGAAACGGAAGGGCACGACGGTTTTCATGTCCTCTCACGTGCTCTCGGAAGTGGAGCGTGTGTGCGATCGCATCGCGCTGTTGCGCAAGGGAGAGTTGGTTTTGCTTTCGAGTGTGCAGGAAAGCCGCCGCCTGGCGGAACGGCGTGTGCGCGTTTTCTTCCACACGGATGTGAACGGCGAATTGGATTTGCCTTTCGGCTGCGAAGTTGTCGAAAGCGCGCCGCGACTGAGGTGTCTCAAAGTCGCCGGACCGCTGGGACCACTCGTCAGCGCGCTGGGTAAATTACCCGTAAAGGACATGCAAGTGGAGGAGGCCCGGCTGGAAGACGTGGTGTTGAAGATTTATCGGGAGGGCAAGCCATGATGGGCCCGTTCCGATTATTCGCGCTCGCGGTGAAGCGCGCCAGAGTGCTGTTGGCGGCCACCGGGCTGCTGCTTGGCGCGTTTCAGGTGTTGATGGTTTTCGTTGCCAGCTCGATCAAACCCAGAGCCATGGATCAGATAGCGGACCTGCTGCCACCGTTCGTTCAGAAAATTCTCGGGCCATCGGTGGCGAGCGTCATGTCGTTCAGTGGCCTCGCCTGCATCGGCTATTTTGATTTGATCATTGTCATCGCGCTGATCGCGCTGGTCACCGCGCTCGCAACGCTGCCGGCATCGGAAATCGAAACGGGCGTGGTAGATTTGCTCCTGGCGCGACCGCTCCCCCGACACTGGATCATCACACGAACCGTCGCGCTGGTGGTGTTTGCGATCACACTGATGCTGTCGCTGATGTTGGCAGGAACGTGGATTGGACTGGTGACATTCGCGTCGGAAATCGAAACGTGGCCTTCGGTCAACACCGTGGCTTCGCTGGCGGTGAATCTCGGCGCGCTGATCTTCTGCTGGGGCGGCATTGCGATGGCGTTTGGGGCGTCCTGCCGACGCAGTGTGGCTGGTGCGGCCACCGGGCTGCTCGCCCTTTTCCTGTTGCTGTTGGACCTGGTCCGAAGTATTTGGACGCCCGCGGAGCACGTTGCCTGGCTTTCGCCGTTCCATTATTTCCTGCCGTTCGAAATTGTCATGGGCCGTCCGCTCGCTGGGGAGAATCTCCTGGTGTTGTGGGCGATCGGGATGACGGGCTTTGTGGCTGCCTACTTCCAGTTTTCGCAAAGAGATATTTCGCGCTGAAAGCGGACTGATGCTTGAGGAATCACCGGAGTTAAATGGTTAAATAGTTAAACGAGTGACGAGTGACAGCAAAGGGTCGCTTGACTCATTTAACCTATTTAACCAGCTACCATTCACCCCTGCTTCTTCACGAACAACGCCAGCGAGGCCGTGTAGCCGTGGAGAAAATTCTTTTCACCCACTGGACCGATTTCTCCGTTACAGAAAAATCCTGCGAGGCCGATATTGCCAAATTCCTTCTGTACGAGTTGTGAGTCGTGGCCGGATTTGCCAAAGAGGTGTTTGCCCCGACCATTGCAACAGCAAAGGCAACCGCCATAGACCGTGGCACCGCCGAGTTGAATGTGGGTTCGCGCGAGCAGTTCACTCATGTCTTCAGTGGCAGCGTCGGCGTCGCGGCGTTGGAATTGCATGGTCTGGCCCGTGCGAGGCATCGCGCCGACTGCGAGCACGCCGGTTTGCGGGTCGCCGCCGATGAGATTGCGCACCAGGAAATCGCCGCGGTGAAAGTCTTCCAGGTACTCGTTCACGACGAGGCCGATGAACAGATTCCCGCGCAGCCTGCGTTGTTCATCCGGTGGCATCTTGCCGACGGTTTCGGACAACACTTCGTAGGCAGGCCGGTTGGCGATCTTGTGAATGTGATTCTGCTCCACGCGAGTGAGCGTCCAGGTTTCGCCGATCGGGGTGCAGCCCTGGGAAATAACGCCGGTGAGTTTTACATCGCCTCCGACGGAAATGGCCACGCCACCTTCCTCGTAAACGTCTCCGTTGAGATAAACCTGGGTGGTTTGATCCGCGAACACACCGCTGGCGAGGCCACCGTAAACCGGCAGGTTCGGGTAAGCCTCGTTCCATCCCCGCAACCAGGATTCTGAGTCGAGGTGAAACGGGTCAACGAACGCCAGCCAGCCATTGGTCTGCTCGGGCGCAACGCCGGTTTCCAGCCGCCAATATCCGCCTCCGGTGGATTCCTCGACTTGCGATTGCGTGAAGTAGCTGCCGTGCAGTTTTGCGCCCGGCAGCGAATACAACGCAAGCGCGATGCCGGGATTGTCTTCGATCTCCTCTTGGCCAACAACCAGAGCGGTGCTGGAACAACCGGCCAGCAAAGGAATGCGCGCGTGAACGCGGAGGATTTCCAAAATCTGCTTGGCCTGCGGGAAAAACTTTGGGGTCATGAACACCAGGCCCAGGGAAACCGCCGGAGCGTTTAATTGTCCGCGGACACCTTCGGCCCACTCGCGCAGCCTGGCTTCATCGAAATCCTGCTGCCAATGTGCGGCGATTGAATGTTCCGTGCTCACGAAACAAAGTTAGCGACGAAGCGGAAGTTTGCAAACCAAGTTCGACGCTGTTTTTTCGGCCAGGCGTCGAAGCCAAAAGACTGGCCGACGGCAGGCCTGGTCCGTGGATGTTAGTTCGGTCAATCCGCTCACTCGCGTGAACATTTTGCGAACTTGATGGGAAGGAGTCACCTTGCCGCCGAGGCCGAAGCAGGGAAGTCGCAACGTGCGACATAGCCCGGCGACTTCACCGCAGCCTTTACCCATCGCAGTCGTGCGGTCAATCGCGCCTTCACCGGTTATCACAACATCTGCGTGCTTCAACTTTTGCCTTAGCTGTGAGTGTTTCTCGACCATGGCGAAACCACTTTGAAATCGCGCGCCCGAGAAAACCATCAAGCCGAAACCGAGGCCGCCTGCGGCGCCCGCCCCCGGGTTGCGAGCGGCATCCAGGTCGTGCTGTTGCTTCAAAATGGTGGCGAGCCGTCGGAGACAGCGTTCTGCTTTGGCGAAATCCTCCGGGCGCAACCCTTTTTGAGGTCCGTAAACCCGGCTGGCACCGCGCAAACCAAGCAATGGATTTTGCACATCCACCGCCACTGTGATGCGGGGTGATAAGGGAGACGATGGTTTATGAACCTCTGCCAGGTGGTCGAGGTGGGTCCAATGTTCGATCTCCTGACGGTCCGCATTGAGAAACTTCCAACCCAATGCCCGCGCCATGCCAAAGCCGCCATCATTCGTTGCGCTGCCGCCGATGCCGACGATGATTTGCTTTGCGCCATCGCGTTGAGCTGCGTGCAACACTGCGCCCAGCCCGAAGGTATCCAACTCAAACGGGTGAAACTTGCCTTTGGGCAGCATCGCAAGTCCAATGACTCGAGCTGACTCGACTACGGCGGTTTTTGATTTCGCGTCCCACCACCAGGTGGCCGAGCATCGACGATGAGCTGCATCCACGGTCCTGATTTGCTGTTGCTTTGCCCCGAGGAGTTCGCCCATGACCTCGCCGAAACCGTCGCCGCCGTCGCTGATGGGCAACAGCTCCAGTGAATCCTCCGGACGCGCCTTGTGCCAACCGCGCGCGATTGCCTCAGCCGCTTCACGAGCCGTCAGGGTGCCTTTGAATTTGTCTGGAGCGATGAGAACGCGCATGGGCGAAAGTTTAACGACAGACGGCTCACGGCTAAAGGCTTGAGTCGGGGGCAGCGAATTCCATCGGATTGGCCTATTGCCGTCACGCGAAGTTACGGTATGATGGGCAAAGCTATTTAACTTTATGAACAAGCCTAAGATTATTGCCTATTTGAAACCGTCCTGCGGCTGGAGCAACGGCGTGCGCGCCGTCCTTCGCAAGTACGATTTGCCCTACGAAGACCGCGACATCATCAACGATCCGGCGCAACGCCAGGAAATGATCGAGAAGAGCGGGCAAATGCTCAGCCCTTGCGTTGAGATCAACGGCCATATGCTTCCCGATATCAGCGGCGAGGAAGTGGAAGCATGGATGCTGGCCAACAAGATTGTGGTTCCCAATGATCGCCAGGCTGATGCCCCGACCAATCAACCCTGCGCGCACGAGATGCCGAGTGCGCCGATGAACTTTGGCACGCGCGGCTAACCGGTATTTTGAAGATCGTCAACCGCGTTGGATTTCAACGCGGTTTTTTCGTTGTTGGGTGCCGGGCCGACTTCGCGGGCGAATTCGATTGCGGTTTCGCGTTGGTCGAGGCACCCGCGGACAAATTCCGCGAGTTGGCCAATGGAATAGGGTTTGGGCAGAAAGTTGCGACCTTGCAGGAGCGACATATCCTTGCCCGCCATCCCGGGGCTGTAGCCGCTGGTGTAAATGACCTTGAGGCGGGGCGACTGACTCATGAGGCGTTCGGCCAGTTCGCTGCCCAACATACCTCCCGGCATCACCATGTCGGTGACCAATAAATCAATTGGACGGTTGGCGTGTTCCCAGACTTGCAGCGCGTCGCGCCCGCACGCGGCTTGAAGCACGGTGTAGCCTTGAAGCTTCAGGATTTCCACGACCATCTCACGTAACGCATCTTCATCCTCGGCCACGAGAACGGTTTCGCGACCGGTTCGCAATCCGCCATCAGCCCGCGCCTCGGTCTTCTCGGCCGGCTGTTTCGATGCCGGAAAATAGATGCGGAAGGACGTTCCGCAATCCGGCTTGCTCTCCACCTCAACCCAACCGTGGTGTTGCCGAACAATGCCGAACACTGTGGAAAGGCCCAGGCCTGTTCCTTTGCCAACTGGCTTGGTGGTGAAGAACGGTTCGAAAATCCGACTCAGCGTCTGGGTGTCCATGCCGCTGCCGGTGTCGCTAAAGGTCAGGCAAACAAAATCACCGTCACGCTCTTCGGGGTCGATCGGAGTAGCGGCGCGGCGAATCGTGGCCAACGACGTGGTCAGCGAAACGCGGCCGCCGTCAGGCATGGCATCCCGGGCATTCACCGCGAGATTCATCACGATTTGTTCGATCATGCTCGCATCAGCGTGAATGCTCGGTAAGGAGTCCTGAGGACGGAAATTGATTTCGACAAGCTCACCCACCAGCCGGCCGAGCATCATGACGGAATTGTGCAAGGTTTCGTTGAGGTCCAGGTAACGGAACTGCATGACCTGCTTGCGGCTGAACATGAGCAACTGCCGGACGAGTGAGGCGGCGCGGACCGCGGCTTTGGAAATCTGGTCCAGTGAATTAGGCGGTTCATCACCCTGGGCAAGGAGTTGTTGTTGCATCAAGCCCGCGTGCCCCTGGATGACCGTGAGAATGTTGTTGAAATCATGGGCAACGCCGGCGGCCAGTTGTCCGATGGCTTCCATTTTTTGCGCCTGGCGCAACTGCCGCTCCAGGAGCGCGCGTTCCGCCACATCCTGCGCGAGCAACAGCATATGAGGTTCTCCGCCGAGAGCGACGGGAGACAAAGACACCAGCACTTCGTGCAAACCGCCCGTCTGGGTTCGGAGGTTGGCCTGCTGATCGCGAACCACTTCTTTGCGGTTCACGCCTTCAAGCCACTGCTCGGCCAGGGCGGGTTTCTCCCACAACTGCAACTCGGCGGCGGTGCGACCGATCATCTCCTCGCGCGTGCGACCGGCAATCTCGGCGAGTCGCGGGTTCACATCCACGAAGCGCTGGTCGGGCAAACTCTGAATGCCACTCGGCAGCGGGCTCTCGTGAAATGCCTTTGAAAAACGCTCTTCGGACATGGCAAGCTCCGCCATTTGCAGGGCGGCTTGCCGGTTGAGATACCACTTTTTGGTGAGCGCATGAGCCAGTTGCTGCACCTCCACGTTGTCGAATGGCTTTTTTAGGATGAGCAAGCCGTCCGGCTGTCCGACCTTCGCGCGCATTTCCTCCCACGAATAATCCGAGTACGCAGTGCAGACGACGATTTGGATTTCCGGGCAAACCGCCCAGATGCGGGCAATGGTTTCGATTCCATCCCAGCCGGGCGGCATGCGCACGTCAACAAAGGCGAGCGCATACGGGCGGCCCTCTTTCAACGACTGTTCCACCAGCTCCAGGCCTTCCTGCCCCTGAAATGCCGAATCCAACTCGAAATCAATCTGCGCCGGCGCGGTGGTATCTTCGTCGAACAAGGCGGCTTCCAGTTTTGCCGAGGCGGAATTATCTGCTTTGGGCGCGCACAGAATGTCACGAAAGTCCGAGTGGATGCTCGGGTTGTCATCGACGATCAGGATGCGTTGGTTTGGCTGCAAATGGTTGCTCTTCATGTTCGAGTTGTTGATTCCGCTTTGCCTTGGCGCGGGGTTGTGGGCAGTTCGAGGATGAACTCTGCGCCCTTGCCGGGACCTTCGCTGTGACCGGAAAGACGTCCGCCCATTTCCTTGGCCGCATTGCTGCCGCTATGGAGGCCGAAGCCATGACCATTCTTTTTGGTGGTGAAACCGTGATTAAAAATCCTGGTGAGATTTTCTGCCGGAATGCCGACGCCGTTGTCCAGAATGGTGATCCGGCACATCGCGGGTGCGGCGGGGGCGACGCGCACGATCAAGCGCTTGTGCTCGGGGTCTTGTTCGTCCAACGCATGTTTGGCGTTGCGAAGCAGGTTAATGAGAATCTGGAGGACCTTGTGACGGTCGACGCAGACCGTGGGAGAATCCTTGTCGAACTCCCGAACCAGCTCGATGCCGTGACGATCAAAGGCCGTGGCATTAATCCGCAAGGCGTCTTCGACCAGATCCGTCGCCGGTAAAGTCTCGTAAACACCGGAAACCCTGGCGTAGCTTTGCTGCATCGCGACGATTTCCTTGATGTGCTCGATGTGCTCGCCCACGGTGCTCATGCGGGTAATCAGCTCCGATTGCTCGGCAGCAATCTCGTCGGCCACGGTGGTGAGATATTCCGGAATGAGTTTGCCTTTGGGATCGGTTGTCAGGAACTCAGCGAGATGACCATTGCGTTCGCGCAACATCGCGGTGGCGCGGCAAAGCTTGGAGACTTTTGAGCGGCGCAAGCGGTCAGCAACAACCGTCGCCGAAACGCTCACGCTGTTGAGCACGTTCCCCACATTGTGTAGCACTCCAGTCGCAACATCGGCCATGCCGGCGCTGCGAGACGCATCAATCAGCTGACGATTGAGCTTGTCCAGTTGGAGCGCGTCCAGCTTGGCTTGAGTGACATCCTGAAAGATGCCACGCATGGCGACGGGTTGACCCTGGTCCGTCAAAACGGTGCCGCTCTCCCGAATCCAGACGGTGCGTTCGTCGGCGGCCAGCATGCGGTACTCGAAGCTATAGGGTTGACCGCGTGTGGCCACTTCGTGCGCCGTTTGCACCGCTTTGGCGGCATCTTGTGGATGAAGTTTGTTTTCCCAGAAATCGGGTTTGTCCAACCACGCCTCGGGCGCGTAGCCGAGAATGCTCTCGCTCTGGCGGCTGATGAAGGTGAATTGAAACGTGTCCGGTTTCCGTTCCCAAACGATGCCGTCGATGGAGTCGACCAACGCCTGCAGCTTTTGTTGCGAGAAACTGAGGGCGGCGTCCTGGGATTGGATGCGGCCCAGCATGTCATTGAAGGATTCGGCCAGACTGCCAAGTTCGTCACCACGACCATCCACGACGGCCCGGACCGAATAGTCCTTCTTCTTGCCAACGATGCGCGCGGTTCGCGCCAACTGGAGTACGGGCTGAGTAATGGCGCGTCCCAGGCGACGGGAAAGGAATACGCCCAGGCCGATGGAGACCATCACAATGCCCAGAATGACCAGCCCATAAAATTGGAGGAGCGCGAGGAAGGTCCGCTGGTAATCCATCCGGAGAAACAGAGTTCCTTCGTGCTCGCCCTTTTGCATGACGGGTTGCGTGACTAAGAGATCACCGCCGACAAAGCGCTTGTCGCCGGGCGCGGGAAAATGGCCGAGGCTCGACGCGCTTTCCTTGGCGCCGAAATTGGCGAGCACGGAGCCATCGGGCAAAACGAGCGACGCGGAAATGACCTCGGGTTTGACTTTGAGCGAGCCCACCATTTCAGCGGCGTCGGCGTCGAATTTGAAAGCCACTGCTCCGGCGCTGTTGTTGGCGATGATGGTGGCCAGCGTCGTGGCATCGCGTTGGAAACTGGAGCGGAAGTTTAGAACCTGAAAGGTGAAGAGCGCGACGATGGCGACCAGCAACACTGCGCCACAGATGAGCAAAGTCATCACCAGCATCTTCTGCTGAATTGGCAGGTTGTGGAATCGGCGCTTCATTATTGTTGGGCGCAACGACGTCGCGACTCACGAGATGGGGCGATACGCAATGGGCGACGTTGAGCGGCAGCAGAGGCGCCGCTGGTCGGATCAAAGCTGTACCGAAACCAGTGCATTCTTGTCCTGTTTGTATAGGCGTCGGGGGTTCTGCGCCGGAATTCGCGTCTCAAATTCCGCGCGCACCAACGTTTTCGGGGATTAGAGCGAATTCTGTTCCCAGTAGAACTGGCGAAGCTGCAAGCGAATGAGGAATCAGCGAGCCGGGCGGACGGCGAGCCCCAGCAGCTTGGAACTTATTTTCAACCGGGCCGCTTTGGCGGTTTCATCTTTGATCTGAAAGCGGATTTTGTTGGCTTCTCGGACGAAGCCGATCATCCCGCCGGCTTCCAGGAATTGTTCCGTTTCACCAACCGTAAGGACCGGGGCTGCTTGCAGCCGTTTGAAGATTTCTGCCAATTGATTCTTGTCGGAACTGCTGATGAAGAGCATGTGGCAGTTGGTGGCTTCCGCGACGCTTGAAAGCGACACCACTGAAACGGGATGCTCGGAAATCTTTTTACCGGCGACCGTCTTTCTGAGATCTTCGTGAAAAGAGTTTTCTCCAAGAATCCCAATAATAAATGGCGAGCTGTCCGTGGGCAGTGCCGAGGCGGGCCATTCGACGAACTTTGCGAAATTATAAAGGAACGCCGCTTTGAGTTGGTATTCGGAGGGCTGCGATTCCTGAGCGGGCGCCGAACGCGCTCCCGTTAACAGGAGGCCAGCGAGGCTCAAAATTACAGCGCGAATGAACATGTTTCTTCACAAACCAGGTTCAGCGACCACGCCGATGTTTTTTCTGATTCTGCGTTTTGGTCGTCGATTCCTGACGTCCGCTTTCGCCATGGTGGTTCCGTGACACTGGGACATACGGGACCTTCAGCGTTCAAGCAGGATTTGTCCCGACTTTCGCCCCCCTGCTTGCCGGGATGACTGCCTTGCCAGTGTCAATGGATTGGACGCCGAAATCCAGCCGTAGATGTAATTGAGAGGAATGGAGTGTGCTTTTTGAGGGTTCACCGTGTCGTTCGCTCCCCGTAATCTGGCTTTTTTGCCAAGCGATGTGTGCGCCGCGAGTTTTCCCTCGCGATCGCAGCGCCACTATCGTTTAGACGTACTGCGAATTTGCGGGCAGACGTGGCTGCTCATTCTCGCGCTTTCTCTCTCGTTGAACGCGGCGGAAAATGGCTCAGCGTTGACTGCGAACAAGGACCTGACCGAGTTGCCGCTGGAAGAGCTGATGAACATCGAGGTGCCCACCGTTTACGGGGCATCCAAGTACGAACAAAAGGCCACGGAAGCGCCAGCGTTTGTCACCGTCGTCACCGCCGAGCAGATCAAACAATACGGGTACCGCACGTTGGCGGACGTGTTACGCAGCGTTCCCGGCTTTTACACCTCGTACGATCGAAACAATTATTTCCTGGGCACACGCGGTTTGAATCTCGGTGATTTCAACAGCCGGATTCTCCTCCTCGTAAACGGGCACCGGGTCAACAACGACCTTACCGATGGCGCTTACATCGGCACGGAGTTCATTCTGGATGTTGATTTGATTGAACGGGTCGAAGTCATCCATGGCCCAGGCTCGGTTCTTTATGGGAACAATGCTTTGTTTGGAATCATCAACGTCATTACGCGCGAGGGTAAACAATTGAACGGAGCGGAAGCGTCTGGTGAATACGGTTCCTTTGACAGCTACAAGGGCCGACTGACCTACGGGAGACAATTTGCCAACGGATTGCGGTTAATGCTTTCGGGCACTTACTACGACAGTGCCGGACAAGACAACTTGTTTTACGAGGAATACAATACACCCGCACAGAACAACGGCGTGGCGCATAACATGGACGGTGGCCACTATGGGAGTTTCTTTGGGGCGCTCGGTTATAAAGATTTCACCCTGGAGGGCGCCTATATTACTCGCGAGAAGGTGAATCCAACCGCGCAGTATTTTACCACGTTCAACGATCCAGAACTGCACACGACTGACGAGCAGGGTTATGCGACTCTGCGGTATGCACACCAGTTTGAAGATGTCGTGGATGTTGCGGCCCGGGTTTATTACGACCAGACCGACTACAGAATCAACTACCCGTTTCCCGGGGCGTTGTTCCAGCAGGAGGATTCGGGCAAGTGGTGGGGAACGGAGGTGCAGTTAAGCAAACGGTTGTGGGAGCGGCACGTCGTCACCCTGGGGGCGGAATACCGGGATGACTTCCAACAAGCGTCCCGGATATTTGATGCAACGACGAACTACACGGACTTCCACACCAATCAACAAAGCTACGGAGTGTATTTGCAGGGCGATTTTGCAGTTTTCACGAATCTGCATGCTGTGGCTGGAGTGCGATATGACCAAGTGGGTGATGCGGATCCCGAATTCAACCCGCGCGTGGCTTTGATTTACAACCCTTCCACCACCGCGACCATCAAGGCCATCTACGGGTCCGCCTTTCGTTCGCCGAACTTCCTCGAACTCAGCGACCCGCGATTTCAGGATATCAAGCCGGAGGATGTTAACGCTTATGAATTGGTTTACGAACAAGGCATCGGCCGACATTTCCGCTCGACTGTAGCGGGTTATTTTCGACAGATGGATGATTTGATCATCCTTGAGGATGGTGTCTTCACCAACTTCAACGCCCAGACTGCCGGGGTCGATGTCGCGCTGGAGGGATTCTGGACCAACACGCTGCGCGCTGTCCTGAGCTACTCCTATCAGGACACCGAGAATCGAACCACCGGGGGCGGGTTGCCAGACTCGCCCGCCCACATGGTGAAACTCAATCTGAGCGTGCCGGTGTATCGTGAAAAGGTTTTTGTCGGCCTGGAATACCAGTACATGAGCAGCCGTGAAACCATTCAAACAACGACAACTGGCGAAACTCTGCCGGGGGCAACCGCCGATGGGTTTGGAGTGTTAAACTTCACTTTATTCAGCCGAAACCTGATTAAGAACCTCGAGTTCTCAGCCAGCGTTTACAATCTGCTGAACACAACTTACTCAGATCCCGCCTCACGTTTTCATCTCCAGGATCAGATCGAACAGGATGGACGCACCTTCCGGGTGAAGCTGACCTATCGCTTCTAATCGTGGCATTGCTTTAGCTTTTGATGTCCTCAATGCAGACACGGAGGTTACAAGTCTGGGACGATTCGAAAAAAATCGTCGCGCTTAGCCTTCGTTTGTTGCCTTTCTTTCTACTCCCGGCAGCAGCCATCGCGGGTCCACCTCCGGTCATTACTGCCCAACCTTTGGATCAAGGTGTCGCGCTTGGAGGCACCGCCACATTTACCGTGACCGCAACCAGTGGTACCGCGCTCTCTTATCAGTGGTACAAGGATGGGTTGTTGGATCTGGATACGGCTTTGCCGGGTCAAACCTCCAGCACACTTACGATCAACAATGTGGGTCTGTTGGATCCTGGGACCTTTTACGTCGCAGTCAAGAATGCAAGTGGCACCACCTACAGCCGCCACGCGAGTTTGAGCCTGGTCTTGCTCAATAATCCGCCGGTCGGCAACAATGACACCTATACTACGCTCGAGGATACGGCACTTAACATCACAGGCTCCGGCGTTCTCGCCAACGACACAGACGCAGACAACAATGCATTAAGCGCCGTCCTGGTGAGCGGCGTGACGCATGGCAATTTGACCCTCAGTGCGAACGGCCAATTTCTTTACGTCCCCAACACCAACTACTACGGCAGCGACAGTTTTACTTACAAGCCGCACGATGGGTCGGTGGCGGGCAATACGGTAACCGTGACCATCAATGTCACGTCGGTTAACGATCCGCCCCTGGCACGCAATGACAGCTACACCCTTGCGGAGGATACAACCCTGACGGTCTCCGTTGCGGAGCCGCACTCGGCAGGCAACGGCGGGGTGGGAGTTCTAAGTAATGATGTGGACGTTGATAGTGACACCTTGAGTGCGGTACTCGTGACGGATGTGAGTCATGGGTCTCTCGTTTTTAACGCAAACGGCACGTTCGTTTACACGCCTCATCCTGATTATTACGGCTCTGACAGCTTTACCTATCGCGCTTCAGATGGTTTCGCGATGGGCAATGTTACAACGGTAAGTCTCACCATCACGCCCGTAGCTGATCCTGCCACCATTACTGCTCAACGCATGACGCCGGCAGGGTTTGAACTGGAGATTTCCCGAAAGGATGCCGCACCCTGCGTTATCCTGGCGTCCACAAATCTCCAGGACTGGACTCCGATTTTTACCAACGCGGTGAGTGCGGAAACCTTTATCTTCACGGATTCCACCGCTGGCAATTTCAGTTCTCGATTCTATCGCGTCGAAAGCCGGTAAGCTTCTTGCCGGGAAGCGCTATCTGTTACTGCCGCGGGTGAAACTTCCGATGGATGTCACGCAGCCGATTCCCAGTGACATGAGTGTAAAGCTCCGTCGTGCTGATCGTGGCATGTCCCAGCATTTCCTGAATGACCCGCAGGTCGGCGCCGTGCTCGAGCAGGTGCGTGGCAAAACTGTGCCGGAGCATATGCGGAGTAATATTGCGTGAAATCCCGGCTTGCCGGACGCGTCGCTTGATACGAGTCCACATCGTGATGGGCGCGAAGGCCGACCCGCGACTGGTTAGAAACACGTTCGCGGGGGAGCGAGGCTTGACCAGTTTGGGTCGACCCTCATTCAAGTAGCGGTTCAGCGCCGCGATGGCCGGTCCGCCTACAGGCACCACGCGCTCCTTATTGCCCTTGCCGATGACGTTGAGGAAACCCGCTTCCAGGTGAAGTTGCTCGAGGCGCAAGCCACACAATTCCGAGCGCCGCAATCCGGAGGCATAAGCCAGCTCCAGCATTGCCTGATCGCAGAGAGACTGCGGCGTGACGGATTGCTCCGGTTGAAGCAGCTTTTGAATTTCGGCGCTCGTCAGCGCCTTGGGCAATCGCTTCCAGCGTCGGGGCAGAGACAAATGTTCCGCGACGTTTGCGGGCAGGTGCTTTTCGTTTTCGGCAAAGCGATAAAACGCCCGCAGAGCGGCGATTTCCAGATAAACACTTTCGCCGCTCAAGCGCCGGTTGGATTCCTTTGGCTCATGGGCCAGCGTGCGTTCGCGTTCGTGCTGGAGAAAGGACATCAAGTGGCGTAGTTCAATTTGTTTCCAGTCCGTGAGCTTTTGGTCTTGAGCCCAGATAACAAACTTGTTCAACAGACTGGCATAGGTGCGCTGGGTGTGTTCCGCCTGGCCGCGTTCGTGACGGAGATACTGGAGGAAATCCTCAACGAGCGTCTGCATGGCTCGTCGGGGCGGATTTCGGGGGGCTGGGTGGAGAAACCTTCCAATAGAACGTCAGTACCTGAACGTCGCGCGGGTTGTTGCGTATGATGGTGGCAAAAAAATGGCGATGGAGGCCGTTGATCTGCGCGTCGACGTGCACTTCGAACGTGCGGCTGCGCACGTCGCAATAACGTTGCACCTGGCCAACCAGTGCGTTGTTCAGCCCGCCACAAAGCAACCCTTCGCCCGGATTGCGAAAGGGAGTGTCGTCTTCGGTACCGTCCACACCATCCGGACCGGAACGACATTGGATGATCCGGGCGGCGACGTTTTCGTCCACAAAGGGAATCATCTGGAGCGCGGTTGCCGAAGCGGTGTTGAGGTTAAGGCGGCCCGTGGACAGCGGGGTAAATAACTCCACCAAACCAATGCCGTACGCGGGTTGAGCCCCGGGTGTGTTGAGGCGAAGCCGGTTTTGAAAGGCGGAGGGTAGACGCTCAGTGATGGCGCCCCCGAAATAAATCTCGGGAAAATCAGCGATGCCGCGGATCAGCAGGAGTTCGTTCAGTTCATCGATGGGGCCGTTCTTTGCCTGATAAGGCGGATCGAGGGACTCATAATAATCGCTTTCCGTGCCACCAACGCGTTCGCCGGGGTCGGGATCAATCCAATCCAGGATGGAAGCCGTGATGGGTCCGGCATCGCCCGGGTCCACACCGATCAAGCGCATCGCCTGATCCAGCAATTGCTGGTCAGCGGTGTTGATGTTCATCTTGCGTTCGTTGTCCACGATCTTGATCGAGAAGGAGCCCTTCCCGAGCTTGATATTGTCCAAAAACACGTCCGCCAACGGGCTGTTGCTGGTCATCATGCTGCCTGGTCCGCCGGCCCACTTTTGATTCAATGAATCGTAAGGCTCCTGGGAAATCGTGAGTTGCTGAGCTAAGACCCATTGCGCCATGGCAACCCCGGATTTGCCCAGTGCCAGCAACTCAGACTCATTGTTCGCATTCATGGCGAGTTTGGTCTCGACCTTCATCGACAGCGCAAAGGTGCCCGCCAAAGCGCCCAGGACCGTAATGCAAATCATTACGATAATCAGGGCAATGCCGCGTCGCTCACTGTTGGCCGAACGTTTCATTACAGGCGATTAACGGTGCCGGGGTTGCCAGTGACCGGCGGGTTAACCCCGGTTGGTGGCCGACCGGGCTGGCCGGGCTGGCCGGGGCGTTGAATGGCTGCGGGCACCATGATGGAGGGCAGATGAACGATGCGAGAAACGTCTTCTTCCGGTTGAAACGCAACGTTGCCCCGGCTCATGCGCCTAAAGGAGAGCGTCAGCTTGAGCATTTTCGGAAGCTGATTGGTAGTGGTCCATTCGGAAACCCAGTCCCTTTTGCGATCATCCCAGAATTCAAAAGCCATTTTGGTGACGCCCTTGGCGAGCACCAGAGGTTGGTTGCGTTCGCCATCATCCATTTCCATCAGGACCGGGGATTGCCGCAGCACCAGCTGCGGTTGCGAATCGCCGCTTTCCACCGAAAACGAGACTCGCCGCACGTCAAAGTCTCCAAACCGTCCCGAACGGGGGAATGATTCGGGCAGGCGCGCCACAAAACTCAGAAAGCCATTGTCGTTGTTCTCGGCGACAAAGCCATAGTGCAGCCGGTCGGCCTCGAACGATCGGACGCAGGTGAGCGCTTCCTCGATGGTCCGCAGCGCGATGCGTTCGCGTTGAATCCGGGCCGAAGCCTCGCTCCCCACCTTTGCCGAGCGAATAATCAGCGTCCAGCTCGCGTAAATGGCGGCGAGCACCAAACCAAACACCGCCATCGCCATCATGATTTCGATGAGCGTGAACGCGCGCTGAGGCGAGGATGTCCGTTGAAATTTCATCTGGGCATTCCTACACCGGTGCGGCCCTGCTGCGTGTTGGGATCAAAGTAGAACGTGCTGATGGCGGATTCCACCGAGCGCAGGCGATTGTTGATCACGCGATAATCCACCTGCCACAGCCCGTTGGATGCGAAGAAGGTTGTCTCCTTTTCCCAGGAAAAATCCCGGTACTCGTTCTGAAAATCCGCAAGATCACTGAAGTCGCCACTCTCCATGCCTTCGGTCACGCGGTTGGTGATGGAAAGAAAATAGGCCTGGACCATCGTGGCGTCGGCAGCCTTTTTGTTCTGGAACGCCCGAGCATTTCGCAACAGCTGCGAAACCAACCCCAGTATCGCAAACAACGCGATGAAGAAGATGCCCAGTGCGATCATCACTTCGATCAGCGAAAAGCCGCCTCGTTTTTGGCGCTGAACCAGTCGGCGTATTAAAGGGTTTGAGCGGTCGTGGCGCATGTTCATTCCCAGGTCCGGATTTCCTGAAGGTCACTGACCACGCGAACCAGGGCGGTCGTGGGCTCGAGTTCCATTCCGTACGCTTCACCTTTGTCGGAGGTCAACACCAGTCGCAGTTCATCCGAAGTCCCATTTTGAAAAAAGCGGACGCGGGTCCATTCGGATTCCCGGAAGTTCAACAGATTGACTTGCAGCATCCCGAAGGAAATGCCATCCGGCAGTGTTCCGGCGGTAATCTGAGACGGCGTGGGTGTGCTGGCCTCGGCACTGGGCGGAGCGGGGGAGTCAGCTTCGCCGGTTGGCGCCGGAGCGCCACCGGTGATTTCAAAACGATTCTCCGTGGGATAGAATTTCAACTGCACTTCGCTGCCCGAGAGGATGGCCCGGGCCCGGGCGTTGATGAGCACATCCCGCATGTCCATGACGGCGCGCCGCATGCCTTCCTTTTTCGCCAGTTGATAAATGTTGGGAATGCTGATGAGCGCGATGAGCCCGATGATGCCAACCACCACCATGATTTCAATCAAGGTGAAGCCGGCTTGTCTGGACCGTGTCGTGGACATAATCAACCTCCCATGCCACCGCTGATGTTGGAGATGAGCCGGAACATGGGCAGCAGCACGCTCAAAAGCAGAAAGCCGACGCCGATGGCCATGATGATAATCAGAAGCGGCTCGATCAAAGTCATCATCACACGCAACGCGATCGTCAATTCGCTGTCGTAAGTGTCCGCCACATTCTTCAAAGCCGCGGGCACGTCACCGGTTTCCTCGCCGATCTTTACCAGGTCCACCATCAGTTGCGGGAACACCTTGCTGGCCGCCAGGGGTTGCGCGAGCGTTTTACCGTCGGTAACCGCTTCGCGAGTCTTGGAGATCGCTTCCTTGATTACCCCGTTCGACATCACTTGCTCGGTGATCTTGAGCGCCGTCAGGACCGGCACGCCGTTTTCCAGCAAAGTGGAGAGCGTGCGGGCGAACTGACCATAGTAGTTCAGGCAAATCACTTTGCCGAGGATCGGCATCTTCAACACCCAGCGATCGATGCGTTGACGGCCCTCCGTCGAGCGGCGGAAGCGGTAGAGCAGGATGGCCACGGCCACCAGCACCATCAGCAACAGGGACATCCACCAGACGTTGGTGAAGACTTTGCCCACGCCGATCAGAAATTTTGTGGGCATCGGCAATTCCACGTTGAAACCGCTGAACATCTTCTCGAATTGCGGCAGCATGAAGTAGATAAAGAATAGCATGAGGCCAACGCCCACGAGGCAGACCATCACGGGATAAATCAGCGCCGACTTCAACTTGCCCTGAACCTCGGCATAACGCTCAAAATGGTTTGCCATACGGCGTAACACATCCACCAGCGCGCCCGATTGTTCACCGGCGCGGACCATGTTCACGTAAAGTTCGCTGAAAATCAGCGGCTGCTTGGACATGGAATCGGACAAGCTGCGCCCTTCCATTACCTCCTGCCGCAATCCGGAGCTGACCTCCTTGGGAATCCCCTTGGTTTCCAGATGCGTCATGCTGTTGAGCGCGACGGTCAGCGGCATGCCGGCCTGGAGGAGGTTCGCCAATTGCTGGGTGAACGTGGCC
Organism: Verrucomicrobiia bacterium; assembly: GCA_036274115.1. Taxonomy (GTDB): domain Bacteria; phylum Verrucomicrobiota; class Verrucomicrobiia; order Limisphaerales; family JADLHS01; genus JADLHS01. The sequence goes on along the minus strand of DASUGI010000250.1, from coordinate 6,470 downwards.
AGTTCCTGCAACCTGGGCTTGCGCTTGCGCGTCATCGCCTCGCGCATCGTCGGCGGCAACAGGGCGGCAAAAGAACTCGAGCCGTTCCGGGACTTTTCACTTTTCGCCGCGCCCGCGCCCTTGGGCATATCCACGGCTACGGGGAACAATCCCAGCCGCTCGATTTGTGCTAGCGCCGCCGAGCGGTCCGCGACGTCAAGGACGCCTTGAACGACTTCGCCCGAACGCCGCCGGGCCTTGTATGAGAATTGTGGCATACCGCTAGAATGAATTAATAACCAATCCGGCCAAAAAGTTGTTGCCGTTGTTGGCGCACCAGCCGTCGTTAACTGGCCGGATGACCAAAAATGCTTGAGAAGCCCGCTGGGTTCAACTAAAAGCTCGAACAGTTCCGCGAGGATCTCTTATCCGGAATTCATCAAATTCCTATGAACCCGCCGCCGCTTCCAAAGCTTAAGAAGGCCAACGCGCTTCCCCGCCAACTTGCACTTGCCAGTTTACTTGCGCCCGGTTTGGCCCTCGGAGTTTCGGCCGCTATTCGAGCCGCGAATGCTAACGCAGAGCCAGCGCGAGCAACGCACCTGATTCTGGGTGGCGTCAGTTTGCTGCTCATCGGCTCGGGATTTGTGAGCGCGATTGTCGCGCTTGCCAGCATCCCGCGTCATGGTGCTCGGGGTATTCTCGGTCGCGGAATCGCGGGTCTGATATTGAATGGCCTGTTGCTTGCGATCCTGGTGGTGGGTTTCCTCCACGGCGTCTCCCGTTCAGCCAGGAATCGTCAGGCCAACCAGGACATTAAGGTGGTGGCGGAGGACATGCGCCAGAGCCTGCGTGAATCGTACGACCCGGAAAAAGGGGTCACAAACCTGGACTCCGCAAAACTGGACCGCCTGGCTCGAGAGTTCAAGGACGCTGCCGGGAAGATGTCCGGAGACGAGGCGATTGTAATGAAGGCAAATGCGGATTATCTGGGGGCGGCACAGAAAGAGTTTAAATCATACCAAGTTGCTCTCCAGGCGTTCACCGATGCTCAAGTGCTGGACCTGGCGACCCTCACGGAGAAAACGCAGATCGCATCGCGCCGGGAAGTCGTGCGTCGTTTTCTCGAGGCGAATACCGGCTTCGAAACCGTGCTTCGAGACGCGGACAAGATGATTCGGACCAACCTGGTCAAAGCGCGATTGGAGACCTCCAGGATTGAAAAGGCCATGCAGGCTTACAATTCGAGTGCGGGTCCGCAGCGGTCAGTGACTTTGCAAATCCGGGAATGTGATCGCCAGATGGGTGAGTCAGTGCTGGCGGTGCTCGAGTTACTGGAGACACAGTGGGGACAATGGCGGTACCACGCCTCGCTAAATGAAATTACCTTTAGCGAAGCCGGGCATAACAAGGCTTATGAAAACTTACTTGGGGCGATCGAGGCTGAAGGGCAAAAGCAGGTCAAACTTCAGGGGCTGCTTGTGAATCCGAAGTAACCGTCGCGTGGTTGAGGCTGCCCCGCCGATAACCTTGCAAATCCAAGGTCACCTCCGCATAGCCGATTTGTTTTAACGCTTGCGCCACCCGCGTCCCGATCGCGTCGTCGAGCAACTTGGGCAACTCCGCCGGGCCCACTTCGATCCGGGCCAGCGAAGTTCCAGGTTTCCAGTTCCAGGTTTCCAGTTCGCCAGAGTTCGCGCCACCCAGGACTTTCAACTTGAAACTTGAAACCTGGAACCTGGAACTGACTTCGTGATGCCGCACGCGCACATCGTAAAAGCCAAGGTCGCGCAACACGTATTCCGCCCGTTCGATCATGCTCAGCTTTTCCGGCGATACGGACTCGCCGTACGGGATTCGCGAGCTCAGGCAGGCCATCTGGGGTTTGTCCGCCGTGGGCAGGCCCAGTGCTGCTGACAATTCGCGGATGTCCGCTTTCGTCAAACCCGCTTCTTTGAGCGGCGCGCGCACCTGAAACTCTTTCGCCGCCTGGGCTCCGGGACGGAAGTCGCCGATGTCGCTCGCATTTTCGCCATAGGCGATCACGGCAAAGTGTTCCGCTTTGGCCAGGGGTACTAGTTCTTCAAACAACTCGTGCTTGCAGAAGTAGCAGCGGTTGGTCGGGTTGGCGAGATAGTTGGGATTGTCGAACTCGCCAGTCCGCACGACCCGGACAGGAAAATGGAATTGACGCCCGAGATTCAGGGCGTCTTCCAGTTCCCGGCGCGGCAGACTGGGAGAATCCGCAATGGCCGCCAGCGACCGGTCGCCCAGAACGTCATAGGCCACGCGCGCAAGGAACACTGAGTCCACGCCGCCTGAATAGGCAACGAGACACGAACCGTAAGAGCGCAACAACGCCCGCAAATTTTCCAGCTTCTCCGCTAGCACACCTTAACTTGGCAGTCATTGGAAAGTTTGTCGAGCCGGACCACCAGGTGATGGTGCATCAAGCTGAGCTTTTTCAAATGCCACCAGGGCGAGGCCACCGCAATCCGTGCAACGGCCATCAACGCTGGTGAATTGCGTTTCACAACGCGGGCAATACGCGCGGGAGGATTCGTCACTGAGGACAGGAGGGCGGCAGAGTGCTGCCGGTTCAATGCCCTGGCGCACCAGAAAGGTCTCGGTGGAAACCAACGATGTTTGCCGGAAGAAATTCTCAGCGGCTAATGCCGCCGGTTGTTCGTTTGGGCAAAGCGGCAACGCGGGATGACGCAGGTCGATGAGAAGACGTCGGGCGAACTCGTTGAAAGCGCGAGCCTCCAGGAGAACGCTGGCCACGGCGAGGGGATGAAATGTCTCAAGCAACGGACGCGACAATGTATCGTGGGCGCGCATGGCCGAAGTGGGAGCAAGCGCAATGGTCAGCGTGTGGGTGAATCGCTCGTCGCGAGCATCGGGATAGAGCCCCCGATGAGCGCGAGCAAACCATGTGGCGGTGGTGAGGGCGAGTCCGAGCAGGCCCAGCAGCAGCCATAACCACGTCAATGCAAATCCCAGCGTCCAGACCAGCGCGGGGACAATGCCGAAACTGAAAACAACCAAAAGATTCGCCAGCCAGCAAATCGGTCGTGCCTGCTTGTGCCAGTCGGTACGACGCGCTTCGATGGCTTTGACGTCCAGAGACGCCTGCACCAGGTCCTGGATTGCCCTGACGCGTTCGTCGGGTCTGAGTGCGGCGATCCGCTTGATCTTAGAAACGAGGTAGCGAGCGAGGCCGGGAGTCGCGACGTGAAGCAAGAGTTCCCCGTTGATCAGCAGCTTTTTCCCGCGAGCCCGCGCCTCCCGCACGTCACTCCAGGGAACGAACCGGCCGCTTTGGGCCGGCCGCCAGCCGGAATTTACATTCGCGGCAACGAAAGCAAGGACTCCATCGGGTGAAAATGAGAGCGGGAGTTGATGGGCGACGAACAACGTGCCCAACGGCGGCATTGGAGCGGCAAAGACGAATCCGCCATTCTGATTGCCGGCCAAAGCCGCAGGATGGCGCGCCACCCATTTGCGCCCCAACCAGGAACTGAACGCTACGCCGCCGCGCCGCAGCCAGCACAGACATTCCCACGCGTAGAGAATCGCCAGTACGACAAACAGCAACTGCACATCGCTCATGAAGGCGCGGCGGTCCGAACGCTCAATCCGTGCGATTGCCCGTTATTTTGTTCAGGATTTTCTTCACGCCGGCGGCGAGGGCGACGGCCGCAATCACGACGACTTTCCAGCCTTTCTTCAAGAAGACGGCCAACCACGCGAACAATCCCAGCTTCGCCGCGCCCACCGCGGCGCCGCCCAACACCAAGGCGCCCAAGCCGTACTTGGCGACTTTGTCCCCCGGCTTGTACTCGGCGTACGCTTGGCCGGTGTTGAACTTGTAGTCTCCCAAGAGCCCGTTGAATGTCGGAAGAATCTTTTGCAAATCCGCCGGATCACAAACCAACACCACCTCCATCACGCCCTTGCGACCCAGTAACCGGGTATTGTAATTGAGCACCGGCTCCCCTTCGGATGTCGCGCGAATGGCCCACGTGAGATTATGCGTCTTGTCATCATACTGGGGCTCCTGTTCCCAGCCCGTGATGATCAGGGGCGCGCTGCCATAACGCTCCCGTTCCTTGTTGGCTTCGTCATTGCCTGCCTTGATGGCCTTGAGCAGTTTGTCGGCGTCGAGCTTGTCCTTCTCGTCATCTTTCACATAACCAACATCATCGTATTCAAAATAAACCGCCCAGCCGCCGTTGGTGGGTCGAAGAAAGCCAACTTCATTGCCACTGCTCGGCTCGCCCGCAGCCTTCATCATGGCCCGGGTTTGCTTTCCGTCGAGGAACATGTAGCCGGCGGGCAAAGCAATTTGCGCGACATCGGTCAATTGCGCGGTAGCCGGGCCCTTCAGACTGCGCGGCTCTTTGGTTTCAGCATCCTGAGCTTGCATCGGCCACCCGACGAGCGCAGCCAAAGTGAGCACGAGCGAGGCGAACAGTTCTGATTTCATAATAATCGTTAGTCGGACTGGTGCGGATAAATCCCTGAGTGAGACAGCATCGGTGGTTTACTAGCACGGGCGGTGCCGCGTCAAGCCGATTGAGAAAGTCAGGCAAACATCATCCGGCAGACGATGACCGAAGCAATCATGCCGACGCCATCGGCAAGCAACCCGGCGGGCACCGCGTGACGGGTGCGCTTTACCGCCACGGCACCGAAGTAAACCGCAATGACGTAAAACGTCGTTTCGGTGCTTCCATAAATGGTGCCGGCTGTGCGCGCGATTAGACTGTCCGGGCCGAACTGTTTAACGAGTTCCGTGAACATGCCGAACGTGCCACTGCCGCTGAGTGGTCGCATCAGACACATCGGCAGCAGCTCAGAGGGAAAGTGCACCAGGTCCAGCACCGGCTTCAAAGCTTTGGTGAGCAGGTCAATCCCGCCGGCACCACGCAACATGCCGACCGCCACAAGGATCGCCACCAGATACGGAATGATATTCACCGCCACTTGGAAACCTTCCTTCGCGCCTTCCACGAATTGCTCGTACACTTTTACCCGCCGCAGTGCGGCATAGAGTGGAAAGAACGACAACAGGAACGGCACGGCCAGCAGCGAAACCGTGTTCAGCAAGCGAACAAACCCGTTCTGCAATTGCATTTCGGCGGAAACCGGGCGGTTCAGAAGTTCCGGAAAACTGATCACCACCAAGAGAGCGACAAAGAAAAGGAGGAACAGGGCCAGCGCGCCCATGCCAAGCCAGTTCAACGGTGCGGGTTCCTCTTTTGTGGCAGCCGACGTCACGCTCTGATCATTCGCACTGCTTTCTGCCGTTCCGGTTTGAGCCTCCTCACGTCGGCTGTTACCTGCAGCAGGCAGCGGTGGCAGCCGGTAGCCCGGAAGTTTCTCCAGTAACTTTACCGCGGTGACGCCCGCGAGTGTTGAAAACGAGGTCGCAATGATGGCCGTGCCGATGATGGCGTAGGGTTGAATCGAGCCGGCGGCAGCCAGTACGGCCACGGCGGTCACCGGCAACAACTGAATCGAACTCGTATTGATCGCGAGGAAGGTGCACATCGCATTGGTGGCGGTGCCGGGGCGCTGGTTGAGCGTTTCCAAATCTTTCATCGCCCGCAACCCGAGCGGGGTGGCGGCGTTGGAAAGGCCGAGGAAGTTGGCGGCCATGTTCATCAACATTGATCCCATGGCGGGATGTTCCGCGGGCACATCGGGAAAAAGCCATTTCATCACCGGGCGCAACCAGCGAGCGAGCAGTTGGATCAACCCGGCCTTTTCCGCCAGGCGCATGATGCCGAGCCACAGCGCCATGATGCCGATCAATCCGATCGCCAGTTCCACCGCCGTCTTAGCCATCGCAAAACCATTTTCGGTCATCTCCTTCAGCGTGCCGGTTGGTGCGCCAATGAGATTGTGGAAGCCGGCGATGAGCACCGCCGCCACCACGAGGCCGAGCCAGATGTAGTTCAGCATGGCGCGCAGGCTACTCGCCGACGCAAAAAGGAGAAAGGGAGAAAAGGGGCTGAGGAGAAATTGCGGAGCGGCGAATCACCGGGATTCGTTGAGCCGATAAAAGCGCATGCTTGCTTCGGCCAACGCGTTCGTGTCGGTCACCGTTTGCGTCGTCCCAGTGCCATCAAGAGCGGCAGTGGGGAGCGGGTTCCAATTAATGGGAGCGTTTGCCAGATTCGTGGAGGATTCCACCACGTACTGGTCCCCAGCGAAGGTGTGGAAACGAATTAGCGCATCCGGGCCGTTCGATTCAAGCGCATCAATCTGCACCGCGACAGGCAATGCGACGCTTCGATTTTCGCTGGCAGCAATCTGTGCAACGTGGTCCATGAATGGCGCGCCGACGGCAAAGCAATCCTGGAAAAGATTCGCCGAGCACGGGAGGCTCTGGCACAACAGTCGCGAATTACGAAAGACAATTCAGAGACACCACACTAGTAGAGGATGTTGTCCAAGCAGGCGCGTCGTGGCCTCCACACCAT
>DASUGI010000249.1:0-12988 GCA_036274115.1 Verrucomicrobiia bacterium | reverse complement strand
CACCCGACGAATTCGGGCAAAGAATGCCCCATACCCCATTCCAAGGCGGCGATAAATCAGCCGCACTCCAGACGCTTCGCGAACCACTAACGCAACCAAACTTGCGAAGGTCTGGACTGCGCGCGTCTTCAGCACCGCTTTGCTCTCCTGAAGAATCACTTCCCCGCTGAATCCGAGACGCGTTCGTTCAAGTACTTCTCCAACTCAACAGCGCTCTTAAAACTCGAAACATCAAAGACCGGCTTACCACCGTTGAGTTCCCCCATCCCACCCACCTCGGCTTCGCTGCGTGAAATCTTTCCAAGTTTGCCGAGCGAACTCACTTCCGCAATCAATCGAGCATCCACGGCGTCGCGATGGAGCGATGCCCCGGCATTGGCAATGACTTTGCGGTAGGCGGCCTCCGCTGAATCCAATTTCACGGGAACGGGCGGCGCGAGAAATGGCTGTGCCGTGAACGTGGCCGCGTCTTTGCCCAGGCCAAAGTCAGTTTCCACCACCGGGCGACCGTTCAACTTCCCGTCGCAATCCAGATCAGCGTAGTTGTCGCGCTGAAAGACGTGGTCGGTGGCAGCGAACTGGCCGGCAAAGCGGTCGTTGGAGGAAGGACCTTTGATAAAGTAATTGCCGATCGCATCAAGCTGGCGGTCCGCGGCGGAATGTCCGCCAACCAAACCAGTGCCGCCCCAGTTATAAACGACGTTGTTGTGATATTGAATCTGGCCCTTCGCCTTGGGGTTGCGGCTCTGATTGTTGATCCAAAGGTTGTGATGCAGCGTCACGTTGGTCACGGAATCCACCAGCGCACCGAACCGTTGCGGGTCAATCGCCTCGCCGATGATGCAATGTTGAAACGTGATGTCGCTGCTGCCTTGGGTTACGCCGAGCGAATCCCAACGTCCCCACTCAATCGAGCAATGGTCGAAAATCATGTTGCGGCCACCGGAGATGTTGATGGAGCATTTACCACGGTCGCCATTGATGCCCTGTCGGAAACGCAGATAGCGCACGATGACATTGCTGCTGCCGCTGAACGAAACGGACTTGCCGTAAAAGCAGATTCCCTCACCCGGCGCGCTGTGTCCCGCCAAAGTGATGTTGCTCGGCACGGAGACATTGGATTTGAGCCGAACGACGCCGCCCGTCTCGAAGACGACGAAGCGATTTGGCTTGCTCACCGCTTCACGGAAAGAACCAGGGCCACTATCCTCAAGTGTTGTAACTCTGACGATTTCTCCATTGCGCCCACCGGTAGCCAGCCCGCCGAAACCTTCGGCAGAAGCGAAGGCGAGTTCCGCGGAGTAAGTTGATGCCACTGACAAGAAAACCAAACCGACAGCGATTGCGCAGGTTGATTGATTTGCGTTGGGAAACATCGCCTACTCGACGATTCGTCAGACCGGGTAATTCATTTGATTTGCAAACCAGCCAGTGTCGAGGTTCGCCGTTTTGTCCTCGAGATCGGCTGGCTACGAATGAAGGTTTCTGTGACGCTCGCCCTCACCCTGACCCTCTCCCCCAGGAGAGGGAACACCGTAGTCCGCGGACTGATTGCTCGACGCGCCCAGGGCAAATCCAGTCGCACGACATTTCAAAAGACCTGCGAACGATTCCCCCTCTCCTCGGGGGAGAGGGCGAGCGTCACAACTAAACGGCTCGTCAGTAGCCTCGCCCCACCAAACACAACCCTTCATTTGGCTTCGTAAACCACTTTACCGTCCACAATAGTCACGGCCACTCTCACGGTGTCGAGTTCGGATGAATCAATTTCAAAAATGTCCCGGTCCATCATTACGATGTCAGCGAGTTTGCCTGGCTCAAGACTGCCTTTGACATGATCCTGAAACTCCGCGTACGCCGAGCCCATCGTGTAAGCACGGATCGCCTCTTCCAAAGTAATCTTCTGCTCCGGGATCCAACCCTTGGGATTTCTGCCATCGAGGGTTTGCCGCGTGACGGCTGCCTTGAGGCCAGTCATCGGATTCAACGGCGCCACCGTCCAGTCGGAACCAAACGCAAGCACTGCGCCTGAATCAAGCAATGTCCGAAATGCATAAGTGCCCTTGGAGCGCTCCGGCCCAATGCGTTTGTTGCACCAACGCCCGTCGTCGGCGCAGTGATACGGCTGCATGGAGGCAATCACCTTTTGAACCCCGAAGCGCTTGATGTCTTCCTGCCGCAAATGTTGCGAATGTTCGATGCGAAAGCGCCGGTCGCGCGGACCATTCTTTTCCGCCACCTCCTTGAACAAATCGAGGATGATTGAGTTGGCGCGATCTCCGATCGCATGAATCATCACCTGCAAACCCGCTTTGTCAGCCGGCAACACGCGCTTGAGCATCACGCCTTCCGGGAGCATTTGATCGAACAAAAGCCCGCGCGTCTCTGGCGCATCATTGTAGGGTTCAAAGAACAGCGCCGTGCTTGAACCCAGACTGCCGTCGGAAAATCCTTTGAGCCCGCCGATGCGCAGCCACGGGTCACCGAATGCGGCGCGCACTCCGGTCCTGCCCAGTGTTTCCCAACTCATCACGGACCGCACCGCGTAGATGCGCGTCTTCAACTCGCCGCGTTCGTGCAGGAATTGATACAACCCGACATCGTCACCCGCCGACATGTCCTGAACGCTCGTCACGCCGATCGAAGCCGCGTATTCAGTCGCTGCGCGCACGGCGGCCATTTTTTCGTCCCAGCTTGGGGCTGGAATGACCTTTTCCACCAGGCCCATCGCCGCGTCCTTCAGCACGCCCGTCGGTTCGCCATTGGCATCGCGCACGATCTGACCGCCGGGAACGTCCCTGGTTTCCTTGGTGATGCCCGCGAGCTTCAGCGCAACGCTGTTGGCCAAACCCATGTGACCATCGAGCCGATTGACAAACACCGGATGGTCCGGTGTCACCGCATCAATCATTTGTGTCGTCGGCAACGGCGTGCCCGGCCAGTTTTCGTGATCCCAACTCCCTTCAAGAATCCAGCGGCCCTTCGGCAAGCCTTTCGCGAAATCGCCGATGATCCGCGCGAACTCTGCCGGAGATTTTGCCGCGCGCAAATCCACGTTGGTAATAGAAAAGCCGCCGGTCAGCCAATGCACATGCGCGTCGTTGAAGCCGGGCAGCACGGTCCGCCCTTTTGCATCAATCAACCGCGTGCCCGGTCCGGCGAGCGCGCGAACTTCAGCACTCGATCCCACGGCCACTATCCGGTTTCCCTTAACCGCGATCGCCTCCGCGTTTGGTTGCGATGGGTTCACGGTGTGCGCGGTGGCGTTGAAGAGAATCAGGTCGGGAGCGAGCGAAGGCATAGCGGCGTGAAGTGTCGTCAACATCGTAAGCGCGACGCCGACAACTGGAATGAATCGGTTCATAAACGCGTGGTCAATCAACGATGCGTCTAGCCTATGCGTGCCACCGCAAGCTGTCACGCCGGTAATGACGCGGGACACACGTTGCGGCTTTGAAAATGCGATTGCGGATGACGTCCCGAACGCTGATTTCCAATCTGCTGTATCGCACCTCGGACAGCTCCGGTTCCTTTTTAATCTTTGCCCGCCCGAAATCTTTGGGCACGCTCAGAAAAACACACGCCTGCCGCACTGCAACCATTGAGCAATGAAATCCCAAAGATTAGAGGCGGACCAAGATGAGAATTCCCGAACCTGCTCCGGACAACTGCCGTTCCTTTCAATCTTTGCCCGCCCCAAATCTTTGGGCAACTTCGCCCGTCGTCATCGGGCACTGCGTTCCGTTCGCGATGAGTCGCAACTTTCGTTTTGCGCCCCTGCCCTGACTTTGTTTTGCTTCGGGCATGGCTTTAAGTCCTCTGGCCGGAAAACCCGCTCCTGCGAACCTGCTGATTGATATCGCAAAGCTGGAAAAGGATTACCACGAAAAGAAACCTGATCTTGCCGACCCAAATCAACTCGTCAGCTTCGGCACCAGCGGACATCGCGGCACGCCGTCTAATGGCACGTTCACCGAGGCGCATATCCTCGCCACGACGCAGGCCATTTGCGAATACCGCAAGAGCAAAGGCGTCACTGGCCCGCTCTACATTGGCAAGGATTCCCATGCGGCTTCAGCTCCCGCACAACGCACCGCACTCGAAGTGCTCGCCGCGAATGGCGTTGAGACGTTCATTCAACGTGACGATGGGTTCACGCCCACGCCTTCGATTTCCCGCGCCATCCTGACTTACAATCGCGGACGCACCAGCGGACTCGCGGACGGAGTGGTCATTACGCCATCGCACAATCCGCCCGAGGACGGTGGCTTCAAATACAATCCCACCAATGGCGGTCCGGCGGACACGGACATCACGGGCTGGGTGCAGAATCGCGCGAACGAAATCCTGCGCGGCGGCAACAAGGACGTGAAACGCGTCCCTTACGAATCGGCGCTCAAGGCCAGCAACACGCATCAATACGATTTCATTGCGCCCTACGTGGCGACGCTCGGCGAGGTCATTGACATGGCGGCCATCAAGTCGGCCGGCGTGCGTGTCGGTATTGATCCACTCGGCGGTGCCGCCTTGCAGTATTGGCAGCCGATCAAGGAGCGTTACGGCCTCGATCTCACGGTGGTGAACACGAAGGTGGATGGTCGGTTCAGTTTCATGACGGTAGATCACGACGGCAAGATCCGCATGGACTGCTCCAGCCCATACGCAATGGCGAGCCTGGTCGGATTAAAAGATAAATTCAGCGTCGCCTTCGGCAACGATCCCGATGCGGATCGGCACGGTATTGTCACGCCCTCAGCCGGCTTGCTGAACCCGAATCATTACCTGGCTGTCGCCATCAACTATCTGCTCACCCATCGCCCGGGATGGAACAGGAATTCCGCCGTCGGCAAAACGCTGGTGAGCAGCAGCATCATTGATCGCGTCGTTGGTGCGCTGGGTCGCAAGCTCATGGAAGTGCCGGTGGGCTTCAAGTGGTTCGCGCCGGGATTGGCGGATGGCTCGGTTTGTTTCGGCGGCGAAGAAAGTGCCGGCGCGAGTTTCCTGCGTCGCGACGGCAGCGTGTGGAGCACGGACAAGGATGGCTTGATTCTCGGTCTGCTTGCGGCGGAAATCTGCGCCACCACCGGCAAAGACCCGGGCCAACATTATGCCGAACTCACCGCGAAGTTTGGCGCGCCGAGCTACAAACGCATTGACGCGCCCGCCACGCCGGAACAAAAGAAAGCATTCAAGAAACTCACGCCCGAAGCGGTAACCGCCAAGTCACTCGCGGGCGATACCATCACGCAGAAGCTCACCCGCGCGCCCGGCAACAATGCCGATATCGGCGGCCTGAAAGTCTGCACGGAAAACGGCTGGTTCGCCGCCCGCCCCTCCGGCACCGAAAACATTTACAAGATTTACGCTGAGAGCTTCAAAGGTACAGCGCACCTGGATGACATTATTGCCGAAGCACAACAAATCGTGACAGCGGCGTTGAGATAACGAGCCGCGCACGCGAAGCGCCGCGGCTTGTCCCCTTTCACGTCGACCGGAGCAACGAACGGCGTTTATGAAAAAGCGGTTCAAGGCGATCGGGGCGGTGGTGATTGTGGCCGTCGGGCTCTACGGCTGGCGCGAATGGTCGCATCACAAGTTGCGTGCTTCTGTGGAGGAAACTCGACAGCAACTCCGGCGCGACGGTTTCAAAACAGAGTTAACCGACTTCAATCTCTCACCCCCTGCCGACTCGCGACAGCGCGCCGAGGCCATCACCAATTCCGGCTTCGCATTACGAAGCATCCGAGGACCGGACGAACTGCAATTAATGAAGCCGGTCGGCCCGCAAGTTGCCTTGAGAGTAACACAGCTTCAGGACATTCCGCCACGCGGCTACCCGTCGCCCCAGTCCGCGAAAACGGGCCAGGTCACGCCCGCATCTCCCCTGTTCACTGAAGAACCGTTAGTGCCAAGGAGTCTGTGCGAACAGATGACCTGGGAGTTCCTCAACCATAACAGTGAACTCGACGAGCTTTGCCGGCTGCTGAATGGCGGCGACTTTCAATTTGATCCCGTGACCAGGAACGGAGGCTTTTTGTTGCCTTATCTGGCGGACGTCAAAAAGGTGGCCACCGCGTTGAGCGCACGGACCGGGCTGGCAATCCACGAGCGTCGCCTGGGTGAGGCGTTCACCAGTTTACTCGGGCTGACGCAGCTCACCACTCGCTGGCAGCCCGAACCGATGGAGCTTTCTCATCTCATTCGATTCTCTTGTGCGCAGATTGCCCAAGCTCCGTTGTGGGAAGCCCTGCAGACTGATGGCTGGAATGATGACCCACTGGCCGCATTGCAACGCGAATGGGAAGCAGCGGAATTTTTCGTGGGGTTGCCGGAAGCGCAGGCGCTGGAGCGCGCAAGCACGGCACAGCTCTGCCGCAATGCGCGCGAAGACAGTTTTGTCGCGGGATACGGTGGCTGGGGCGGAGCTTTGAAGCATTTGGCGTCCCGCATCCGGAATTCTCCGGGGAACGGCCTGCGGGACTTGAAATGGTTTATCGAAGGGTATCGACAACAAGCCCAGTATCAAAATGTCGGCTCGTACGTCGATGAAAAGGGACTGCTTCTTTACTATCGCGATCGGGAACTGGAAACGCAGCGTGCACTGGCTTGTCGAACCTGGCTCGAGATGCGTGCCATACCAGGCGTCACCAACGTGGTGTCATACCAAAGTACGCAGCCATCGCGGATGGGGAGCATGATAAGTCTGCGCGCGATGACCCTTGCACACACTGCTGAAGGTCGTCGTTCCCTGGCCCGTGCCGCGGAAACTGAAGCCCGTCGTCGGCTCATGGTGACGGCCATTGCGCTGAAGCGATTTCAGTTGCGGCATGGAAGCAGCCCCGCGTCGCTTGGGGAACTTGTTCCCGACCTGCTTGGCTCGGTCCCACTGGATTTCATGGATGGCAAGGAACTGCGCTACCGACGGTTTGAGGATGGCAGGTTTGTCCTTTATTCGGTTGGCCTCGACGGCATCGACAATGGCGGGCAAATGTGGACCTGGGAACAGTTGCGCGCTCAACGCCGCACGCGAGGCGGGTATTTTGCCTATGGGTCGTTTGAGAATACTGACTTGGTCTGGCCAATGGCGGCGAACGAAGCTGAAGAATCACTTTACGAAACCTCCACGGATGAAACGCTGAAGCAGCTGAACGAGATGATGTTTCGTGACATCCTGATGAAGCACTTCCCGCCGCGACCCAAGGACAACGTGTCACCCTACCCACGCGACTTTGAATAACCAGGACAGAGCTTGAAAGGAAGCAAGCAATCGGCAGCATGAATGGACATGGCAAACGAACCACCACTCTGGACGCTCGCCCGCAAGCTTCAGGCGCTCTCGCAAACGGGACTGACCTACGCAACGAACGACTACGATCGGGAACGTTACCAGACTGTAGCCGAAATCGCCGCGGAGTTGATGGCGCAGCAGTCGGACACACCCGTTGAGACTTTCCGTCAGATGTTCAGCGACCAAGGTGGCTATGCGACGCCCAAAGTGGACGTCCGGGCCGCAGTTTTCCGCGATGGGAAAATCCTGCTCGTGCAGGAAGCTTCGGACGGTCACTGGACACTACCCGGAGGCTGGGCGGATGTGAACGATTCGCCCCGGGAGGCGGCCGAGCGTGAAGTCGTGGAGGAATCCGGATTCAGAGTGCGAGCAACCAAGCTGGCGGCGGTTTACGATCGCGCGAAGCATCCGCACACGCCACCGTTTCCGTTTCACATCTACAAACTGTTTTTCGTCTGTGAAATCATCGGCGGCGAACCGAAAGCGAGCCACGAAACTCTGGCGGCGGCATTCTTCCCACGCGATGCCTTGCCTCCGCTTTCAGCAACTCGAATATCGGCTGAACAAATTGACCGCATGTTCAAGCACGTCACCCGGCCGGATCTGCCGACGTATTTCGATTAACTCAATTCGGCAGGGGCGAGGGGCTTCCGGGAGTGAGGCGTTTGAAACTTTTTCATGGAGCGTTGGGCGGCTGGTTGGGAAGGCTTTCAAGAAGGTATTGCCAATCGCTCAGGGTGCCCGGATAACCATGCTTATCTCTGGCAACTTGATGGCTGTCCAGGGCGATCGAGATATGATTTTTCCCGGACTCGGAACTTTGAGCCAGAAGAACAATCTTCGCTTTGACCTTCTCCGCGTAAGCGAACCACGCGGGCTTTTTCATTGCGTGTCCTTCGAAAGAACTACAACGGGGTCAAGCTCGCTGATAATCAGATTGCGGGCAATCCACACAAACCACCGTTCAACGGTGGCGGAAATTGCGTGGGGAAGGTCGTGGTATTTACGATAGGTCCACCCAAACCGTTCTTCGACGCGGTGATCAGTTGTCGTCGTCCGGCACTTCATGATTGCGAAGCGTGAATCGGCCAAAGAGCGCGTACCATAAACTCGGCAATCCAATAATTAAAAACCCAAGCAGAGCATTGCGTGGTGAAGCGGCGCCGCGACTTTCCAGAAGACGAACCGGCGTGTCGCTGAAGAAGAACTGATTGATGAGGTAGGCTGCGTAGAAGACAAAGACGGCAGCGGCTACACTGCGAAAGGCCCAGCGACCAACTTGCGCCGGCAACCAGAACGCTGCCAGCAAGGCCAGGCAAACGAACTCCATGCCGGCCATCATCAGGATCAGCTTGAGAGTCCACTCCTCGACCAGCAATGGCATGACCACCGCAAAGAGCAGGATGAACGGGCTCAGGGCCCAGCGGAGGAACGGGCTGTTCGCGAACAATGTCTGTCCAAATGCACTCATAGAATTGCGACCAGGTAATGGTCCACAGGAATCAGCGCTTCGGCTTCATTGGCCGCCAAATTGAGGCAGCATTTCTCGAACTATGAATACCACCAGCGCCGCAAGCAACGCAACCAGCCAGATGCCCGCAAAACAGAGCAATGTAAGAAACGCGCGCCAGCTCGAGTGCGGAAGAGATAAACCGGCAGCACGACGGGCCACGCAAAAAAAGCAAAACTGTCATAGTCATAACACAACGGTTCCCGCCGCTTCCGCGCATCGGCGACGAGCCATGAAGCGACGATAAAGGAAAACGCCGTGCGCGAGAGGTAATCAACCTTCGAGGACAGCCCGGCGTCCGGCGCAATGCCCGCCACAATCCCGAGCGCCATCACATAAAGCCACAACATCAACGTAGGAAGAAAAACACCTTGAAGCCATTTGGGCATATTGCGCAGCGACCAGTTCGCGGGTCTTGCGCCTTTGATTCTGAATTTCTGGTTCCAGATGTCCAGCCCTGTTGCAAGCGCCGGCGAAGTGATCGCGCCGCGCCGAACCGTTGCGCCGAACAAAAATACCGGCCAGGTGTGAACCTGGCCGGCTTCGGTTACGCGGCCTGTTTGTCCCCCCGCGCAAAGGGATTTCGCCGGATGCGACGGATCGTCGCCCGGGCAAAAGTCGTTTACGCCTCGGCCTCCTGGTTGGCGAGGGATTCGGCGATTTCCGTTAACTTCTCGTCCGCGTCCTTTTCCTCCCTCAATGTTTCATGCAATAACCGCGCCGCTTCGTCATTCCCCATTTGTTCCGCCCACGCCGCCAGGGTGCCATAGCTGGCAATCTCGTAGTGTTCCACTTTCTGCGCGGCGGAAATGATTACCGCATCTATCGCTGGAGTGTTCTTGTTCTCCTTGATCGTTTCGTCGCCTTCTTCCACGATTCCCTGCATCCCTTTGCACGTTTTGGTTTTCACCTTTTGGTCAAGGGCCGCAAAGACTTCGTCGAGTCGCTCGATCTGACCTTCCGTCTGTTCCAGGTGCTCTTCCAGCGCCTCGCGTAACTCGTCGGACTGGGCCGCCTTTATCATTTTCGGCAAGGCCTTGGTGATCTGTTTCTCCGCGTGATAGACGTCCGCCAGTTCTTCAAGAAAAACTTCCGTTAACGTCGATTCCGTTTCCGCATCTTCAGTATGGTGATGGCTCGTTCTCATAATCGCTTTGTGTTTGTAATGTTCAATTCGACAATCACAGCCAGTTTACCCAACGAACGCTCAGCGTCTGTTGGCAGTTCACCCGCCAACGAGCGTCTTCCCGCGATGCATCGCCTGGGGTAAAACCCATCCGACCACAAATCGACTTGGGGTCATCACCCTCCGAACGCAGGATTCACTTGGCGCAGGCTGATCGGCTCCACCGGCACGTCCTTGCGGAACCATTCCCGGAGACGGCGTCGCACGCGTTGCGGCTCTTCTAATTTGAAGCAGCTCCCGCAGGGTGCGGATGTGACGAGACGAACCACTGTCCCGCGCCTTGCGGGTGACCAGATCCCGCGCGACGCCATTCTACGGGAGTAACGCAACCGCTGGTCCGGATTCAACTAAGTCGTTCCAACCCAGGCTCAGATCCCTTAGAAAAACCCGGTTTCTTAAGGATTTTTCTCACTACAGAATCAAAGCCTCCACCGATTTCATACCGGCGGCGGGTTGCTAAGATGCGCCGATGAATCGCCCCACGCCACTTTCCGAAACCTCTGCCGCTTTAAGCTTGAAAGAGACTTCTTTCGGCGCCCCGCCGATTGCCCTCGATCTTGACGTTGCCCAAGCGGCAACCACCTTGCGCCCTTCAATGGAATTTGAATGGGACGACTTTGACACCGGAACATTGGATGAGCTGGCGTACGCTCGCCACCGATAGTGCCGGCAAACTTCCAAAACCCGGGTGCTTGATCAGGCGGTACAACCGCGTGAGGGCCGCTGAGGATTTTCAACCGACGGAACACCAGAAACGCACGGCAGCTCTAAAAGCTTGGAGACGCGCCACCCAATGAGACATACTTGCGCTGATAGTCATGAGACCGACCTGTTTTTCCGCGATTCTTGGCGTGGCCTTATCGGTTGTGGCCACCGCCGCGCTCACTTCCTGTTCAACCACCCGTCCTGCCGACGACCCGCTGGGGGAAACCACCCGGACCACGGTTTACAAGGACGGCGTACCCGGGGGGATCATCAGAGAAACCACGCGGCTGCGGGCCACGGTGGTTGCCATTGATGCGACCAACCGCGCCATCACCATCGCGGTACCGGACGGGCGCGAAAAAGTCATCGGCTGCGGCCCGGAAGTTGTGAACTTTGAGCAAATCCGCGTCGGCGACCACGTGGAGGCAGTCATCACTTCGGAACTCACGCTGGCAATGGCGGGCAGTGACCTTCCGAGGTTCGATTCGAGGGTCACCCAGGCGGCACTCGCGCCCCAAGGTGACCGGCCCGGCGGTGTTGCGACGAAAACGCAGGAGTACACGGCAACCATTACCGACATCAATCGAAAGGGGCGTGAAGTCACGCTCCGGCTGCCTGACGATTCGAAGCGCACGTTCCAGGTGAGGCCGGACACAGATTTGTCACGACGGAAAGTCGGCGAGCAAGTGGCGGTGCGGGTAGCCGTTGCCGTCGCCATCTCGGTGGAGCCACCGGAGAGCCGCAGATCCTCAGCTAACCGTTGACCCTGGAAAGACAAAAGCACCGGCCACTCGGTTGAGTTTCCCGGCACGTGATCAGGCTTTGTTTCATTGCCTGAGCGAGATCACGGACCGCCGGTGGTTCCATCAACGCTTCATGCGCCGCCGGAATCACGTGGATGGCAAATCCGCCCGCCGCCAATTCGCGCCACCCATAGTCCGCTTCGAAGGAGCAACGGAACAGGTGAACCGGGCTTCGAAACAACCAGACCTTGCCGGCATAGCGTTGAGGACGGTATCGACGCAGCGCATTCAAATGCTTCTTCCAAACGCGGCGCTCGATTTCGTTGTATTGCGAAAGGTCAACCCAATCATCACACCCTTCCGGCTCGGGAGCCGAGCCGTTCATACTGGCGCCATTAGTGCGAGGCTTCAACGTTGATTGGAGTTTCCAGAAGAGGTATCGGGACAACTTCTCCGGATGCATGCGCGCCGAATAATAGCCACGCCGCGCGAGGTTGGTGGTAAAGCGCAGCGCCGAACCCGGCGTCCACTCGAACCGGGTGTAACGCGAATTGGGAGCCGTGGAGTTGATCAGGCCCAGGAACTCAACCCGGTCACCTTGCGATTGCAATTGGCGGCTCATTTCAAATGCCACGACGCCGCCAAAACAATAGCCACCCAGACAGTAAGGCCCTCGCGGGCGAACCGCCCGCAGGTCGGCAAGATAAGCCCGGGCCAGCTCCTCAATGGTGTCCCCTTCTTCCTCGCCCTCGAGTCCCCGTGATTTGAAGGCGAACAAGGGCTGATGGTCGCCAAGCTCCCGCGCCAGATTGCTGTAGCCCCAGAACATTCCGCCGCCCGCGCCGTGCACCAGAAACAATGGGGTTTGATTGCCGCGCGGTTGAATCTCCACGATCGAAGAATTGTTGGACCGCGTGTTGCCACGCAAAATCGCGGCCAGACTCGCAATGGTTGGATGCTGAAACAAAGAAGCCACTTTCAATTGCCTGGCAAAGGTCTTTTCCACCCGAGCCAACAGTCGAATCGCGAGCAGAGAATGTCCTCCCAAAGCAAAGAACCGGTCGTGGATGCCAATAGGTTTCACTTTCAGAACCTCTTCCCAAATTGCTTGCAATGCCGCCTCGGTTTCGTCGCGAGGCGCGGCGACTTCTTCGGCCCTCGTCATCGCGCGCTCCGGCGCGGGCAAGGCACGGCGATCCACTTTGCCACCAGCTGTGAGTGGCAATTCACCGAGCGTCACTATAGAAGTGGGAATCATGTAACCGGGCAGACGATCCGCCAGGAAACGGTGGAGTTCCTCTAGTCCGGGCAACACTTGCGTGCGAGGAACTATGTAAGCAATGATCTCGCGTCCGCCGTTTGCATCGTCACGCGTCACGACGGCACAATGTCGGACGCTCGAGTGATCGAGGAGCGCCGCTTCAATCTCGCCGAGTTCAACCCGAAACCCGCGGATCTTGACCTGATCCTTGTTGCGCCCGATGAATTCGAGATTCCCATCCGCCAGCCAGCGAACAAGGTCGCCGGTTTTGTAAAGTCGTTCGCCGCCTGGAAAC
>DASUGI010000248.1:0-8857 GCA_036274115.1 Verrucomicrobiia bacterium | reverse complement strand
CCGCGACCACCACCGGCAACGCCCTTTTGGAATGGAAGCCTGCGCTCCGGCGATGACGCACACGCCCAAGGGAATCAACAGGCTTGTGATTGCCACAGGCAGCAGCGGATGAAAGGCCACTGACAGCACCCACAGTGGCAGCGTGATCAGGACGTGATACTCCAGCGTGGTCAAAAGCATCAACGTCGTGGCGGGTGCTGACGCATAGAGCGTTTGGAATGGCGCGCTGCCAAACACGCCGCGATAAATAATCGGCGCGCGCAACAACAAACCAAAGTTGGACGCCGTGTAAATGCGTCCGCGCCAGACGCTGCCGCCAAACGCGTTGAAGTATTCCGGGTGCTTCTGCACGAGCAACGCCTCGGCTTCGCCGTAGCCGCGCTGCTGTTTCAAGTAGGCGCCCAGGGTCGAACGCCGGTAGTGCCAGACAAATGCCGCCGGACTGAAGCCGATCTTGTATCCCGCTTGCTGCAACCGCCAGCAAATGTCCACATCGTCGCCCGCCTTCCAGAAAATCGGATCAAACCCGCCAATCGTATTGAGCACCGTTTTCCGGAATGCCATGTTGCAACCCGGAATGTGCTCGGCCTCACGATCATCCAACATCACGTGCGCCGGACCGCCGGGCGAAACCATTACCGCCGCGGCCACTGCGGAATCTTCCGGTGGCAACAGGTTCGGCCCGCCGACGCCGGCGAATTCTGAACCCTGAAATTCGGCAACCAGATAATACAACCAGTCTTCGTCGGCCCGGCAGTCGGCATCCGTGAACGCCACAATCTCGCCTTCGGCGGCGGCAATGCCCGTGTTGCGGGCGACCGACAGTCCGAGATTCCGACTGTGCCGGAAGTATCGGAACTTTCCGCCGCTGGAACTCGTTACGAGCTGATGAGGAGAATTAGCTGCGGCGGAATCTGCTACCTCTTTTGCGGCGGGTTCGTTTGCCTCCTCGGTTTTTCGGAACTGTTCAGCCAGGTGCGGGGTGGTATCCGTCGAGCCGTCGTCCACGAGAATAATTTCGTAGTCCGGATAATTCAGTCTGCGAAGTGACTCGAGGCAAGCTTTGAGCGTGCGGTCCGCATTGTAGCTGGCGACAACAACCGAAACCTTTGGTTTGCGCGCGAGCGGGAAACGCGGTGCGACTTGAAACAGCTTCTTGACCACGTCGAACGATGGCTTGCGTTCGCGCGTGGCCGTCGTCAAACCCATTTGCCAGTCCGCAATCTGTTCGCCACCGCGATGCCAGTCGTCGGTAAAGCTGAACACCACCGTGCCGGCCAGCCCGCCGCGAAACGCCAGTTCAATCTGCCAGGCGAGCATTTCGCACTGAGCCGCTTCGCCCTCACGCAAAGAGTCCACGCCGAATTCGCCCAACACCAGTGGTTTGGCGTCAGCGAGCAATTGGAGTCGCGCAAGATAGCTCTTGAAGGGCTGCGGCTGATGCAAATAGACGTTGAAGCAAATGAAATCGAGCGATTGCGGGCGGAGGAACTCCGTCGACGGAAAGTTCGTGTAGGTGCAGAGGCATTGCGGGTCGAGCCGCTTCGCTTCGGTTACCAGTTCATCGATGAACTCCGCCACCCGCGTGGCCCCGCTCCAACGGACAATGTCCGACGGAATCTCGTTGGCGACGCTGTAGGCGAACACCGCCGGGTGTTTTCCGCAAGCCAGCACCGCATGGCAAACCGCCTGCCGCGCGGCCGTCCGCCGCGCAGGATCGTCGAGCACCACCAGATGTTTGTCCCAGGGAACATCAATCAGGAGGAGCAAGTCGTGTTGCGCGGCGAGATCGAGAAACCAGCGCGGTGGTATGTGATAAATCCGAATCAGATTCGCGCCGAGTTCGCGAATCATCTGAAAATCTTTGGCCGTTTGATCGGGCGCGGCAAACGGTTCGCCCGACGCATTCCGGGCGAATGGGCCGTACGCGACGCCCTTCAGATATAACTTCTCGGCACCGCGACGGAAAAATTTCCCGTCCACGGTTACGCGCGGACGGTTGGCAAACAAATCGGCCATTCAACTCAGACGTTGCCCGTTTCTGATTTAATCACCTCAATTCCGATAGCAAATAGCCCACGCCGACGCAAGCGGGGTGAACCCCTGGTCGCGTCCCATCAGGTCAGAAGTTTGCTGACCAATTCGCCATGGACGTCCGTCAGTCGGAAGTCGCGGCCCTGGAAACGATACGTGAGCTTGGTGTGATCAAAGCCCAGCAAGTGCAGCATCGTGGCGTGCAGGTCGTGAACGTGAACCTTATCCTGCGTCACGTTGAAACCGAAATCGTCGGACTCACCAATCGTTACACCGCGTTTCACGCCGCCTCCGGCCAGCCACATGGTAAAACAATTCGGATGATGATCGCGACCATCGCCGCTCTTGTCCTGCACCATCGGGGTGCGACCGAATTCGCCTCCCCAGACCACCAACGTGTCGTCCAGCATACCGCGTTGCTTCAGGTCTTTGATGAGCGCGGCGCTGGCCTGGTCCGTGTCCTTGCAGTTTTGCGTGATGTCCTTCTTGAGCGCACCGTGTTGATCCCAGGCTTCGTGAAAAATTTCAATGAACCGCACGCCCTTCTCGGCCAGCCGTCGCGCGAGCAGACAGGCATTGGCGTAGGAGCCTTTGCCGGGTTCAGCCCCGTACATCTCCAGCACCTCTTTGGGTTCTTTGGAAATGTCCATCAACTCGGGCGCAACCGTCTGCATCCGCGCGGCGAGTTCAAACGAGTTGATGCGCGTGGCGATTTCCGGATCACCCACGACGTCGAGGTGTTGCTGGTTCAGTCGTTTGATGGAATCCAACGTCGCGCGTTGAATGGTGTCGTCCACACCTTTAGGATTCGACAAATACAGAACGGGATCGCCAACGCTGCGGAACATCGTGCCCTGGTGCACGGACGGCAGGAAGCCGGCACCCCAATTGCCCGCGCCTGCACTCGGACCTTTCTTGCCGGTGCTGAACACCACGAACGCGGGCAAATCCTGCGACTCCGTGCCCAGCCCGTAACTGCACCATGCGCCCATGCTGGGGCGACCAAACTGCTGTGAGCCGGTGCTCATGAGCAGTTGTCCGGGCGCGTGATTGAACGCATCCGTGTGCATGGACTTCACGATCGTAATATCATCCACGACCGTGGCGAGATGAGGCAGCAACTCTGACAACTCCGCTCCGCACTTCCCGTGCTTGGCAAACTTGAACTTCGGCCCCAGCAACGTGGAACTCGGATTAATGAACGCCGCACGGTAATCCTTGATCAACTCCGCCGGCGGCAACGTGCCATCGAACTTCGTAAGCTCCGGCTTGTTATCGAACAACTCCAAATGACTCGGCGCGCCCGCCATGAACAGGAAGATGACGCGCTTGGCCTTGGGCGTGAAATGCGGTTGCTTCGGTGCGAGCGGACTGTTCGGTGCGATGGCAGCCAGACCCGTTTCGCGAAACAATGTGCCAAGTGCGATTGCGCCCAGGCCCACGCCGCATTGTTGAAAAAACCAGCGTCGCGTGATTTCCCGCGGGTCTTTGCCGAAGTAGAGATGGTCCTGGCAGTTCATAGTTTGTGAACGGTTCTGGTGTCTACGAGAAATTCAGCCCGCAGTGGCTTTAGCATGACAATCTCAGTGATTACGTTTGTCGCGTCAGCAGGAAGGTCCACGTAGAAGGGATAAATCTGGTCAAGCGTGGTCGGCTCTGCTCGCGCCGACCAGCTTCGGCCCAGGTCGTCACGAAACCGGACCCCGATCCTTTCCGGAACGTTCCATTTCAGGGCCCGAAGATAGACGATCCGACTCGGTGTCGAATGGTCACGTACGTAGTAAGCGCCCCTTGGAGTCATTATCGGCGTCGCAGAAAACTCCCAACCCGAACTTCCCAATATTATTCGCCCTACGCGCTGTCCGGCGAGGCCTCGTAAACTTCGATTGGCTGGTTCTGGCAATTCGCTTGAACTGGTTTGGTAAACTCCGTTCGAAAACGTATGCGTACCGGGCTGAAACAAACCCAAGGTGACAATTTCCGTCCGCGCCGTCGAGTTGGTTTGATTCCAGACGATGTTTGAACTGGTGATCGACAAGTCGGTCTGGGGAAGGGTTGCCAGCAATTGGGTGGCTCGAGAATTGGTCGGATGCGGATAAACGGTCGCAAAGAACTTCAGCACTGGTTCATTGGTTCCCGGAAAGGCGGGTTTGTTTCCGAAGCGGTCCTCGCTGCTCCATTCAGGCGGGGTCCATCCAGTGGCAGGTTTGCCCTCGGAAAGACATTTTCCTGACGGCACGAAGACCGCCCGCATGCGATCACTCCACCAGGCATCTTTCGTTCGCGGCACTCCGTAGGATGGCAGAATCATGCCGGTGCGTTTCGGCATTTGCTGGACTCGCAGTCCGCTCAAGACGATTTCAAGCCCGCCGACTGTCTTGGATTGCGGCAGCGGCGCACCGGACCAGTTTGCGGGTGCCACGGCATAGGGATTGGGAAGGTGAACGCTGACGATTTTTGAGGGACCACTACGAACCAGCCGGACTTGCAATGTCAGGTTGGTCTCCCCTCGTGGGTAATCATAAAACACAGCGGCCTTTCGCCAGTTGCCTGCCTTTCCAAAGGAACGCGAAACAAAATTAAATGCCTCTCCTTCCTTGTCGGTCAATTGTCCCATGATTGGCCCGCAATCCACGTTGGTCCCTGTCACTTCGTCCCACGCGCTCAGCCACATCACGAGCGCGGGCTGCTCCAGTTCAAAGCCTTTGAGCGAATCCAGACCCAACGCACGCTGGAGTTTGATCGGCAATTTACGGGTAAACCCTCC
This sequence comes from Verrucomicrobiia bacterium, assembly GCA_036274115.1. Classification (GTDB taxonomy): domain Bacteria; phylum Verrucomicrobiota; class Verrucomicrobiia; order Limisphaerales; family JADLHS01; genus JADLHS01. The sequence goes on along the minus strand of DASUGI010000248.1, from coordinate 4,056 downwards.
GGCGAACGCCAGTCCATCTCCGAAATGATGGTGCGTTCCATACGCAACCTTATCAACCTGCAGGAACTGGCCGTTTCCGAGCGTGACCCGAATCGGCTGCCGTGGTTTGCTTCCGAAGAAGATCCCAACACAAACGACAAGCGCCCCGAGAACCAATGTCCCGAGCGCTATGATGGGCCATCGTTTTCTCACTGGAAAACCGGCAACCCGTGGATTGGTTGCTTCCTCGACCACATTCATTCCCCGGTTACAAGCGCAATCACGCCCCGTGCGACGCCGCATTGTTGAAAAAACCAGCGTCGCGTGATTTCCCGCGGGTCTTTGCCGAAGTAGAGATGGTCCTGGCAGTTCATTCCTCGTCGTATGGAAATTTCTTCTCCGGTTTCACGCCGTGTTTGCGCGCGGTTTCACGCATCCAGGCGAGGTAGCGATGCCGCTCCGCTTTCGTCATATCGAGATTAACCCGCGCCAGTTCTTCTCCAAAGGCGCGCACATGGAAGTCCCGTTCGATCTCGCGCAGGCGGGCGAGCTTCTCGCGGGACAATGGCGGCAAAAGCCGGGTCGGCGTTTTCACGGCGTGAGGAATCTAAAGTATGGCCGGACATCAGGCAACCAGCGGATGAACCTGTTCATTGCGATGTTGTTTGTTTGGTCGAAGCAAGAAATTCTGCCTGGACGGGTTTCAGTAAAATCACTTCCGGAGTTACAGATGATACATCAGAAGGGAGTTTGAGCAGAAAAGCATAGATGTCATCATTCATTCCCTGCTGCGGCTCAGGTTCGGCGACCCAGTATCGCCCTTGTTCATCCCGGAGTCGCACCGCAATCCGCGTCAGTCCCGCTAACTTGACGGGACGGACGTAAATCGTCGGACTGGGCGTATAATGCCCGTGCCATCGCTTCAACTTTAGCGGCGTAATCTGTTTGTTTTGCACCATCCAACCGGATGGAGCGCCGCCACGAACTGCGGTCATTGTCGGGCCGTTGGTGTCGAAACTCCCCTCGGAAAACACATGAACGCCGGGCGGACAAATTCCCAGCGCGACAATCTCGTTGCTTCCCGAGGTGAAGTTCGTGTTCCACGAGATTCGCTTTGTAAGCGCACGCAAATCAATTTGCGGCAGCTGCGCCAGCAGTTCTGCGGCATTCAGATTGGTCGCGGAAGGGTACACGGTGGCTGAAAAGCGCAGCGCCGCGTGATGAAGGCCCAGATGCAATCCCCGATTCCCGGTGGAGTCTTCGGCCATCCACTCCGTCTCATCCCAACCTTGAGCAGGAAGGCCCCGTTCCCGAAGTTCCCATACCGGCTCAAAGTACCGTGTCGCCGACTGGTAGTATTTGCTCTCATTCGTTCTCGGGTTGACCTGTTTCAAAACGATTTCCAAAGAGCCGATGGTGTTGGTTTGAGGCAAGGAATTACCCGTCCAGTTCGCTGGTTGCACCACATGCGGATTGGAGAACGTCACGGTCGTAGTGACCGGGGCGTACTTGCCCTTCTTCCACGGCGTGACTCGAAAGGTCAACTCCGCTTCCGCACGCGGATAGCAGTAGAAGGCGTGGCCGACCCGCGAGAAAGGCGGGCCGCCAAACCAATGAGAGTCGTGGCTGCCCATGACTTCTCCATGCTGATCAACAAACTCCACGCGCACGCCCTGACAATCCACATTGGTCCTGCCCACTTCGCTGATCGCATTTACCCACACCACCAGTGCCGGCTGCTCCAGCGTGATTTTGTCAGCTCGGCCACCCTTTGACAAATAACGGACCAGACTCTGCGGCAGCCACGGACGAAACCTCTTCAGCGGCGAATCAAAACCTGCTTGATGTCGAACGCCGTAAGTGACCGCTTCAATCTGCAGAATCCGGCCGTCGCCCAGATTCAATTGAATCGGAGGAGAAGGCCGCATGACCCACAACACTGCGGCGAGCAGAAGGACGATCAATCCAACCGAAATCCCAATCCAACCCAACACTCGCTTCCCAAACGCAACTGGTCTGGCTTGATCCAGGGATGTAGCTGCTGGGCTATCGCTCAAGAAAGTCACTCCTTGGTGATTGTCTCATCGAGATTCAGCAACACACGGGATACGACGGTGTAGGCGGCGAGTTGTGTGGGTGTTGCGCCTTGCGGCAGTGAATCGGGAGTGGAACTTTTGCCGGTTGCCAATTCGGCGACGTTCACCCAGCCCTCGCCGAGATGTTGCTTCTGTTTCTCCAGCAGCGAAAGGAGTTCCTGACGTTCGCTCTCGGTGGGCAGACGCGACAATGTTTGGCGGAAGGCGAAGTTGATTCGCTCTTTGTCGGTTGTTCCACCTTCCGCGAGGGTCTTGCGAGCGAGGGCCTGCGCACATTCCATGAAGACCGGTTCGTTGAGCGAAACGAGCGCTTGCAGCGGTGTGTTGGAGCGTAGACGCCGGACGCAGGAGAAATCGCCGTTGGGCGCGTCGAAGGTTTGCAACATGGGATAGGGCACGGAGCGATACCGGAAAATGTAGAGGCTGCGACGATAGCGGTCTGGGCCTTTGTCCTCGGGCCATTCCTTCGGACCGTAGCTGGCGGGTGGTTGGAACAAGAAGTCCGGTGCGGGCGGAAACACGCTGCGACCGCCGAGCGCGGGATTCAGAAGGCCGCTGCTGGCGAGTGCAATGTCGCGCACGCTCTCAGCCTCGACGCGAAAGCGCGGTCCGCGGGCGAGCAATCGATTGTAGGGATCGCGCTCGTAAAGTTTGGGCGTGACGTGTGAGGATTGGCGGTAGGTCGCGCTATGGACGATGAGGCGGTGAAGGTGTTTGATGGACCAGGCGTGGTTGGTTGATTGGTTAAATGAGTGATTGGTTAAACGAGTATCGCCCGACGGGACTGATTTAACTATTTCACCATTTAACCATTTAACTTCTGGCTCCATAAACTCACACGCCAGCCAGTCCAGCAACTCGGGATGCGACGGCAACTCCGCGCGCGTGCCGAAGTCTTCAGAGGATTCGAGCAGGCCGGTGCCGAAGTAGGATTGCCAGACGCGGTTGACGAACGACCGCGCGGTGGTGGGCGATTGTTTGTCCGTCAGCCATTTCGCCAGGGTAAGGCGTGAGCCGTCGGCATCTTTCGGCAGTGCATGCAGGACGGCCGGTGTGCCGAATTCCACGGCGTTGCCAGGCTTGAGAAAATCGCCGCGCTTGAGCAGACGGGTTTCGCGAGGTTCATCGCGGGCGGCGAGCGTCAATTGCGTCTGGCCTTCGGGCCACTGCGCCCAGAGTTTTTCGATCTGGTCGTTTGTTTCTTTGAACAATTGCGCCGTGGCGGCGGGCATTCTGCCTGCCGTAGAGGGCGTGCTTCCAGCCGCCCGGAGAGAATCGTCGTTGGTGGAAGTGCCGTCAGATTTTCCGGACGGTTCTGTGCGAGCAACGCCTTTGCCGCCGGGCAGGATGCCCGGCTCAACGGCAGGCAGGATGCCCGCCGCTACCGTCGTGCGCCAGTAGCTGAACACCGTGGCAATCTGTTGCGGCGAACGCTTCTCTCGCGGGATCGCGAGAATGTCGCGCACTCTTTTGGGCACGGCATCGGCAACAATCGGGCCGGCATTGGTCGTCACGCTGATGCGAAAGCGCCCGAGATTGTTGTTCATGTTGGCGTCGCTGTTCCAGCCGCCGTGCTGTTGGATCACTCGAAAGTCCCAGATCGTGCCGCCCGCAAAGCCCGCATTCGTCGCACATTGGAATACCGCCTTGCGATCCTGATTACGCCGCCCGGGCCCGGCATCAATACCCCAGGCCGTCTTGTCGTCGCCGTCATTGGCATACCGCACCGGCCCGAGCACGCGCTTGTTGTTGGACCGGTCATTGTGCTCTGGACCGAGCGGCGTCTCCGGTTGCTCGAAATCAGCCGTCACCTGGTCGAACTTGAGCCGCGTCTTGTTGGTCGAGTTCAACGGAAGAACGTCCACCGTAAATTCCGTCACGCCGAACATGCCCTTGAGCGAGCGCCCCGGGCCGTTGCATGGCAGGTTCGGATCGGTCAGCACCTCGAACCGGAACGCCGTGACGTTTTGCAAGTCGTTGG
>DASUGI010000247.1:0-15589 GCA_036274115.1 Verrucomicrobiia bacterium | reverse complement strand
CTGCGGGCAGAATGATGTTTTGAATTGTTGCCCTTAATCGTTCTGCTGTGTTTCGGTAGTGGTGACGCCACCGACCTCCGACAGACCTGGCAGAATTGACTGAAACTGAGTGTCACGTAGCGCCGCGGCATAGGAGCGCGGACAGCCTTGTCCGCGTGATTCGAAAGAAAGGGAAACGTTGAAATAGGGAGTGAAACGGGCGGACAAGGCTGTCCGCGCTCCGCTGCGGGCAGAATGATGTTTTGAATTGTTGCCCTCAATCGTTCTGCTGTGTTTCGGTAGTGGTGACGCACCGACCGCGTTACGGCGTAGCGCAGATTTCGAAATCTGCTGTATCGCGCTGTGTCGCCGAATTGCATTCGGCAACGTGTCGATCTTTCAGGCGGGCTTTTGAGGTGGCTCTGCGCTACGTGACCCGTGCGCGGTAACCGGGCGCGACTTGGGTAAGACATTTCCCGATTGCCCGCCCGAAGGGCTCGCAACCCAGCATCAGGCTCAGGACCGCTTTCCCGGAAGTCGTCCTGGCGCGAAGCTGTGATCAACGCGAAAAATTGCGACGAACAAGTGCAGTGAAGTATAAAGCCAAAACCAACGGCGACGGAGAAACCGGGAGGCTCACGACCGAATCGCCCGTCGTTCTGACCATTGGGCATTCCAATCGCACGCTCGATGAATTCATCCGGCTGCTGACGGCGCATGAGGTGTCTCGCGTTGTGGATGTGCGCACGGTGCCGCGCTCGCGACACAATCCGCAGTTCAACAAGGCTTCGTTGCCGCGCGCACTGAAGAAAGCCGGCCTGAGCTACGTGCACCGGCCGGGACTCGGCGGACTGCGACATGCCAGGCGCGATTCAGTCAATCTCGGGTGGCGCAATGCGTCGTTTCGAGGGTTTGCCGATTACATGCAAACGCCGGAGTTTGCCCAGAACCTGGAAGAACTGATGCAGTTGGCGGCGCGAGAGCGAGTGGTGTTGATGTGCGCTGAAGCCGTGCCGTGGCGATGTCATCGCTCGCTGATCGCGGACGCCTTGCTGGTTCGTCACATCCGCACCGAGGACATCATGAGCGTGACTCGGCGTCAGGTCCATACCCTCACACCCTTTGCTCAAGTGCGCGGAACGGTGATTCGGTATCCGGCGGACAGCCTGCCGAGCATTAGGAAGAAGTCGAGGCCAGGCAGTCGGGGCGACGGTCAGGCCCGTCCATTGCGTAAGGGGACAGCAGCAGTGAGAAATCGCCGAAAAAGTTACCAGCGTTGTCACAAAACCGGCGGCTCGCCGGTCTAAGTAAGTAGGACGATGAGAAGCAAGATGAGATAAACCATGCAACACTACAAATACTTGATCATCGGAGGCGGAATGACCGGCGACGCAGCGGTGCAGGGGATTCGCAGTGTGGACGCAGCCGGCAAAATTGGAATCATCAGCGCCGAGCCGGATCCGCCTTACAATCGCCCGCCACTTTCGAAGGCGCTATGGAAGGGCGAGTCGCTCGATACGATCTGGCGCAAGACGGACCAGCAGGGCGTGTCGCTTCATTCTGGTCGCAGCGTGACGGCAATTGACCCGGCACGGCGGCAAGCCACCGACGCTCAAGGCAACGCCTACACCTGGGAGAAATTGCTGATCGCCACCGGTGGGTCGCCGCGACGCCTGCCGTTTGGCGAGGAGCACATCATTTACTTCAGGACCCTCGCGGATTATCGCCGCCTCCGCTCACTCGCTGAAAAGGGGAAGCGTTTTGCCGTGATTGGCGGAGGATTCATCGGCTCTGAGATCGCCGCCGCTTTGGCCATGAATGGCAAGCAGGTGAGCATGATTTTCCCCGGCGAACGGATCGGCGATCATGTTTTCCCGGGCAGCCTTTCGCAATTCATCACCGATTTCTATCGCGAAAAGGGCGTTGAGATTCTGGCCGGCACTAAAGTGACTGACCTGCAAACACGCGGCGATCAACTCATCGTGCGGACGAACCGTTCACCGGAAATCCCCGTCGATGGTGTCGTTGCGGGAATTGGCATTGAACCGAACCTGACCCTCGCGCGGGCGGGAAAGCTGGAAACGGACAGCGGAATTCTGGTGGATGAATTCCTGCGCACCAATCAGGCAGACATTTATGCAGCCGGAGACGTGGCCGAATTCTTCAATCCGGCCTTGAACAAACGGCTTCGCGTCGAACACGAAGACAACGCGAATACCATGGGACGACTCGCGGGACGAAACATGGCCGGAAAATCCGAACCATACCATCACCTGCCGTCGTTCTACTCGGACCTGTTCGAGCTGGGTTATGAAGCGGTTGGCGAATTGGACTCGTGGTTGGAGACGTTCGCCGACTGGAAACAGCCCAACAAGGAGGGAGTCATTTACTACCTGCAAAATGGCCGCGTGCGTGGTGTGTTGCTGTGGAATGTGTGGGGACAGGTGGATGCCGCGCGCGCGTTGATTGCTGAACCCGGGCCGTTCCAGGCTGACAATCTCAAAGGTCGTATCCAATGAAAGGAGCATTATGAACTCATCTACAGTTTTAAAAACGAATCCGTTGCGGGAGTTGGGGGCGCGTGGTCAGTCGGTGTGGCTGGATTATTCCCGGCGCGATCTCATCGCCAATGGCCAGCTTCGGCGTTGGATTGAGGACGATGGATTAAAGGGAATGACTTCCAATCCTGCAATTTTCGAAAAGGCCATTACGGGCAGCGAAAGTTACGACGAGGATATTCGGGCGATGGCGCTGGAAGGGCAAAACGCGAACACAATTTACGAGACGCTCAGCCAGGCCGAAATCCGAAACGCTGCCGACGAATTCCGGAGCGTGTACGACGAAACTAACGGGCTGGACGGATATGTGAGCCTGGAGGTCAATCCACACCTGGCGCACGACACAGAGGGCACGGTCGCCGAGGCGCGTCGATTGTGGCGAGCGCTGGATCGTCCGAACGTTTTCATCAAAGTTCCCGCCACACTCGAAGGTCTGCCGGCAATTCGGCAACTCATCAGTGAAGGGATCAATGTCAACATTACCCTGCTGTTCGGGCTGCCGCGTTATCGGCAGGTGGCAGATGCCTGGCTGGGCGGACTTGAGGCCCGCGCGCATCAAGGCCTACCGCTAACGCAGGTGGCGTCGGTCGCAAGCTTCTTTCTGAGTCGTATTGATGTGCTCATCGATCCGCTGCTGGAGAAACTCATTGCCAAGGGCAGCAAGCAAGCGAACCTTGCGCAGAAGTTGCGTGGGGAAGCGGCGATTGCCAGTGCGGTGGCAGCCTATCAAATCTACAAGGAAATAGTCCGGAGTGAGCGGTTCAAGCGCCTGGCGGAGCGTGGGGCGCGAGTGCAGCGGCTGCTCTGGGCCAGCACGAGCACCAAGAACCCGGATTATCCCGACTTGAAGTACGTTGAACCGCTCATTGGACCGAACACCGTTAACACTCTTACCGTCGAAACGTTCGATGCTTACCGGGATCATGGTTCACCGCAAACGCGCCTCGAACAAAATGTGGCGCACGCCGCATGGGTTTTGGAGAGTCTGCCCGAACTCGGGATTAACATTGACGGAGTGACCCAGCAACTGGAGGACGAAGGTGTGGCGAAATTCAGCAAGGCGTTTGACGGACTGATCCACGCGGTGACCGGGAAATCAGCACAGCGCAGGAAACTATCGGAGTTCGTCCAAACAACCGGGTAGTGCCCTGATTCGTTCGGAGCCGTCCCGCGCCCTGCGGGACGGAACTCCAAACTGCAACCACTTGAAAGACCGAAGATGAAAGCCGCTGAATTACCTGAACGAAATCGAATCACGCCGTCGGCCGCGAATCGCGCAACCGGTATCTCCGACCGCTTGCTTCCGCTGATCGCGCGCCAGCCTTTCTTTCAGGGGATGAGCGAGCACCACCTTCAATTACTCGCTGCTGTTGCAATGGAAATGCGATATGAGCCGGGACAGTTGATTTTCCGGCAAGGCGACCCGGCCAACCGCTTTTATGTGATTCTGGAAGGCAACGTCTTGATCGAATCGGAAGTCAAGGGTCGCGGCATGATCCCCATCCGAATACTCGGGCCGGGTGATGACCTGGGCTGGGGCTGGCTGATTCCTCCCTATTACATGCATTTCAGTGCGTGTGCGATTGGGCCGACCCGGGCTATTTTCTTCTACGGGACTCGCCTGCGAGAGCAGTGCGAAGCGAACCACGAACTGGGCTATCAACTGATGAACCGCATCGCGGAAGTGGTAATACGGAACTTCCACGCGACGCAAAAACGGCTGATGGAATGTGCGGAAGGTGAAATGTTATGATCCGAACGAAACGTGTAACCGAGCCGTCCGCCAGGTCGGACGGCATTCGACTTCTCGCGGAACGCCTCTGGCCGCGAGGCGTGAAGAAGGTGGAATTGAAGCTGGACGGCTGGTTGAAAGATGTCGCTCCCAGCACCGAGTTGCGGAAGTGGTTCGATCACGACCCCGCGAAGTGGACCGAGTTCCAACGCCGCTACAAAGCCGAATTGAATTCAAATGCGGAAGCGTGGCAGCCAATCCTCGATGCGGCGCGCAACGGAACAGTCACGCTGCTGTTCAGTTCACACGACGCAGAGCACAACAACGTCGTAGCCTTGAAAAACTATCTGGAGGCGAAGCGGAAATAATGAGTCACCGCCGTCACAAACCCCGAATTGAAGCGCTCATGCTTACAGACGATGCGCGCGCGAGCCGCGTTGCATGTCCGCGCGAAGCTCACGTAGCGCCGCGACATAGGAGCGCGGACAGCCTTGTCCGCGTGATTCGAAAGTAAAGGGAACGTTGAAACAGGAAGCGAAACGGGCGGACAGGGCTGTCCGCGCTCCGTGCCAGGCAGAATGATGGTTTGAATGGTTCTGCCCTCAATCGTTCTGCTGTTCTGTAGTGGTAACGCCACCGATCTCGTCACGGCGTAGCGCAGATTTTTAATCTGCTGTATCGCCGAATTGCATTCGGCAAGGCGTTAATCTTTCAGGCGCGCTTCGAGTTCGCGGAGCGTAGCGGATTGGAAACCGCGATACCGCAGATTGCAAATATTGCAAATCTGCGCCACGTGATGAGCGGACAGCCTTGTCCGCGCGATTCGAAAGTAAAGGGAACTTTGAAATAGGAAGCGAAACGGGCGGACATGGCTGTCCGCGCTCCGTGCCAGGCACTGCTCCCCACCGCACCGTTGGACGGTTGGTGCTTGAGCCCTTCGGAGGTTCCGGGTGAAATAAACGCGTTCAACCACCAAAGCCGGCCACCTGTATGAAGGATGAAATCACAAACCCAACTGTTCCCGACGTGCGGCCCGCGGATTGGGCCGACCGATTGGAGCGTTTGCCGGCAGAGGAAGCAGAGAAGATTCTCAACGGTCTTCCCGCACTGACAGTTGCGGCGATCATTTCAGAGTTGCCATCCCGAGAAGCCGTTCGCCTGCTGGAGCCGTTTCCAACAGACCGGATCGTCGCCTGGCTTCAGTTGCTTCCGGCCCACATCGTCGCCGACCTCGCGGATTCATTCCCGGCTTCGCGTCGGAAGGATTTGCTGGCGGCCTTGTCACCGGATCAGTCGGCGGCAGTCATGGCGCTGTTGCGCTACCCATCGGACTCCGCGGGCGGCATCATGGACAACCGCTTCATTGCGGTGCGCGCGGACCAGACGGTGGCAGCATGCCTCGCGGAACTCCGATCCAGCCCGCGACAACTCACGGAGGACATTCTCTACGTTTACGTCACGGACGCTGTGAGCCGGTTGGTTGGTGTGGTTTCGCTGCGTGCCTTGGTGTTTGCGCCGGCGGAACAACAGTTGAGCCAGATCATGAACCGGGAAGTGCGATTTCTGCGCGTGACCGACGATCAGGAGGAAATCTCCCGGCAGGTTCAACACTACCATTTCCTTGGTTTGCCCGTGGTGGATGAGCAGGAACGTTTGGTGGGCGTGGTGAAGATTCGGGATGCCCTTCGCGTTGCGGAAACTGAAGCGACGGAAGACATGCAGTTGATGGTGGGTCTCTCCGGCGAGGAACGTCTCTGGACGCCGTGGAAACAGTCGGTGAAGCGGCGGTTGCCCTGGCTGGGTGTGAATCTTCTAACGGCACTCGGCGCGGCAACGGTCGTGAGCATTTTTGAAGGCACACTCGCCCGTTGGACGGCGCTTATGGCTTTTCTGCCGCTCATTTCCGCCGTGGCCGGCAATACTGGTAATCAAGCGCTCACGGTGATTATCCGCGCGCTGGCCCTGGGCGAAGTCGCGGCGGGCGATGCACTCCGGGTTTTGCGCAAGGAACTCGCGATCGGCCTGGCGAACGGTTTTCTGCTCGGAACGGCGATTGGGTTGCTGGCCTTTGGTTGGAAAGGCAGTTTATTGCTCGGCGCCGTGACAGGCGCTGCGATGTGGTTGAACCAAATCGTCGGGGCGCTCGCGGGCGTGACGGTTCCGTTTGGATTGCGCCGCTGTGGCGTTGATCCTGCGTTGGCGTCCAGCATCTTTGTCACGACTGTCACGGACGTCATCGGCTTTCTCCTTTTCCTGGGATTGGCCACCGTGGCGTTGAGCCTTGCGGGCGTTTGAAGCGAGAGACAGCGTTGCTCAGAGCTTGCCCAGGCGTCCGCCGTCAACAATCACTGCCGATCCCACAACGAACGCCGCGGCGGGCGAAACCAGGAAGGCGATGACCTCGGCAATGTCCTCCGGGGTGCCGAGCATGCCGCGATCGATGTGTTCCAGTCCGCTTTTGACATTCGGGTTTTCCCACAGCATGGGCGTGTTCACCGCGCCGGGAAGGATGGCGTTGACACGAATCCCGCGCGATTTGCCTTCGAGCGAAGCGGAGCGAGTCAATGAAAGCAGGGCCGCCTTCGCCGCCGCGTAGGCCGAGACGAGGGGCGTCGTTTCGACGGCGTGAATGCTGGAAACGTTGACGATACTGCCGCCATGTTTCATTCGCAGAAAACCTTGTTTGATAAAATAGAAGGCCCCCAGCAAATCCACTCCGAGCATCCGCGTCCAATCTTCGCCGGTTTGTTCTTCCAGAGGTTTGAAAATCATGAGTCCGGCATTGTTGACGAGGATGTCCAGGCGGCTAAAACGATCCAGGGTTGTTTGCACGGTGGCAACAACATCAGACTCGCGCGAAACGTCGCAGGCCAGTCCCATTGCTTCGGGCGCACCGGCGTCAGTGGTTTCGGCGGCGGCACGTTGCGCCTTCTCCTTGCTCAGGTCGGCGATGACGACTCTGGCGCCTTCGCGTCCCAGGAGACTGGCGGTCGCGAGGCCAATACCGCTGCCAGCTCCGGTGATGATTGCTACCTGGTTGGCGAAGCGCATTTCAAACCTCTAGTGCGCCACGGCCGGGGCTGCGCCGCGCTCATGTTGCTTCGTTTCGGGGGTGGAACTTGCGTTGGACTGCAAACACTCCTTCTGACTCGGCCAATCGATGGGCACGCGGAGACAAATACTCTGTGTGGGCAACACCTCCCGCCAACCCTGAATTAAATCCCGGTAGGCTTTGCCCACCGCGCGCATGTTTCGATTCAGGTCATAGAGCCCCAGCGGACTTACGCGGCCATTGTTCTCGCGCAGCGCCGTATCCCAATCCACCTGGTCCGTCAGCGAGTACCAGGTGAACCCGACAATCGGGGTGCCGCTGTTGCGGACGCGAAGGACATTGGCCCATTGCTTCCGCAGCCAGAATACCGCTTCATCGCCGCGCGGCCCTTCATTGAAATTCGTTTCGGTATGCATCACCGGCAACCGATAGCGGCCGTAATATTGACGCGTGATTTCGCTGTAACCAAAAATTTCGCCGGCCGGAAAGGTGAGTCCGTCCGGGCTGACGCGATGTTCGTTGGTGACGTAGTAATCATTACCCATGATGCAGTGATGCTTCAGGTTGTGGTGCAGGAAGAAATGGTACTCTTCGCGGGTCATTCCATTATCCATCAAAAACTCATACATCTCTGAATCCACACGCCGGCCGTAGTTCAGGTCCAGAGAGAGAAAGCGCTTCGCATTCTTGATTTCGGCCGGCTTGATGGCGCGCGCGTTTTCCGCGTGAAAATACTCCGATGATTCGCTTTGGATGAAGATGGCATTCGGGCGGACTTTCAGAATGGCGTGCATGGCCAGGACGTTGGCTTTGACGATGTGTTTGAGCGCGGTGACAAATCCCTGAGCGCTGGCAAGCTGTTCGTTCCACCAGCCAAACCCTGCGGAAAAGGCAGCGCACACAAACATCTCGTTGATGGGCGTGTAAAGTTGGATCCAGGGAAAGCGGCGCGCAAAGGCGTCCGCGTATCGGGCGAACACCTCCGGAAAGTCGGGATTCTGGAAATTGCCAATCCAATCCGGCACGCCGAAGTGACACAGATCGGCGATGGGCAGAATGTCTCGCCGACGGAGTTCACCAAAGGTGAGGTCGCTGAAGGACCAGTCATATTTTCCATCCCCGAGCAGCACGCGGTGCAGTGGCACGCCGTAGCGCAGGAAGCAGATCCCCAGCTCCTGCACGCAGTCAAAATCCAAACGCCATTGCTCGTAGTGGCTGCATTTTTCCATTTCATCGACCCGCTCGCGGCCTCCGTTGATGGTGGGATCGCTGTTCTCAATTCCGGTCGCGAATATGAATGCCGGTAACATGGCTTAATGTCCTGTTGAGCTCAGGGTCCGCAAGAGGGCCTTTCACCCCACGCGAAGCCGATCTCCCCGAAGCCTGGTTGCAACTTTCAAGTCAGGTTTGGCACGTAATGAACCGGAGTCGGAACAAAACATTGCAACATTCAAGGAAAGGGCGGGCGCGACGAAGCAAAAGTGTCGATTTTCCAGGGCAATCCGAGCTTCCCGTGTGTGGCACATCGCCAGCTAAAGGAAAGGCAGACCCGCTCGCATTTCCGCGCGCGGCTCGCATTACCTTATGAAAACAATGGCGCAGACACGAACCATTTACATTACGCAAGCCGACATGCGGCGGTTGCAGCCGTTGCTCGAAGGCATGAAGAATTCGCGCGACGACCTGCGCGGGTTGCAGGTGGAATTGGAAAGCGCCCGTGTGGTGGCACCCACAGACGTGCCTCCTGATGTCATCACCATGAATTCCAAGGCCCGACTGCGTGACCTGGATACCGGTGAGGCAATGGTGTTCACGCTGGTGTTTCCTGGCAACGCGGATATCGAGCACGACAAAATTTCCGTGGTGGCGCCAATTGGCACGGCCATGCTCGGTCACCGCGTTGGTGATGAATTCTCCTGGGACGTGCCTGCCGGCTCCGTAAGGCTGCGGGTGGAAGAGGTGTTGTATCAACCTGAAGCAGCGGGCCACTATCACCTGTGAGGTGCGGGAAACACCCGCATCAGGGAGGACTTGCTTGGCAAGGTGACGCCAAAAAAACTGCGGCGGGAATACCTTGCGCACCAGAGCGGAGTGCTTTTGGCCTCGAACCCGAGTCAGCAACAATCCGGTCGCACAACCCACTGTTGTATTCAAAAAAGACAGGTTGTATTCCCTTCCGGGCGGAAGATTTCGGGCTAACGTTGGCTCCATGCAAGGCCGAACCGTTTTTTTGCCCAACCGCGTTCGCTCGGTCGGCAAACCCGGCTTTACCTTGATCGAATTGCTGGTGGTCATCGCCATCATTGCAATTCTCGCGGCCATGCTGCTTCCCGCGCTGGCCAAGGCGAAAGAAAAAGCCAAACGGACTTCGTGCCTCAACAATCTCAAGCAGGTCGGGCTCGCCTCGAATCTGTACCTGAACGATAACAACGACACGTTTCCGCCCAAGATCAACGGCACGATGTTCGGCTGGGTGGGGCGCAGCGGCAACTCGGGTGGTTACGTGACCTTGAACGCGATGGTGCGCCCGCTGAATACTTACCTGGGGAACTTCCAGACCAATTCGGAAGTCCCGTCGGCCTTGTGTCCCAGCGACCGCGGACTGGGTGGCAGCACCAACAACAGCTATTACACTTACGGCTCTTCGTACAGCGCCAACGTTCATGGGGGTTCGACGCCGTTTGAGGCGCAATACACCCTCACCATCTCGGGCACGCTGGACAGCGTCAAAGCCAGCGCCATCAAGTCGCTCGTTCGCATGGTCACGCTGGCGGAAAACGGCGCCTACTTCCCGGTTTGGAACGCGGACACCTCGGGGAACTTCGTTTACGGCAGCGCGCCCGACCCCATTGAGTTTCGTCACACCAAAAAGGGTGATTACCACTTCAATGCCCTCTTCGCTGACGGCCACGCCTCGTGGGTGCTGTTCCGAATGGGGATTTGGTCCAACCCGGATTACACGATGGACCGCCGGCAGTAATTTTGTTTTCTGATCAACTCAAACCCAACCCACAACCAACCCGGAGTATCAGCCAAAGAATCGTCAAAACCCCAAGTACAATGAAAAACTCAATCGCTCGATCCCTCCGTATCGCCGCCGTCCTGGCGATTTGCCTGATGTCTGTTTCTTTGCCCGCGGCTCTGGTCACCAAAGCCGACAACACTAATGAGCTCGGCAGCGCGTCCAGTTGGGTGGGCGGTGTCGCGCCGACGTCCACCGACGTGGCGACCTGGTCGGGGACGTACTCGGCCAGCGAGAACAACACCACCGGCCTGACGAATTCATTGCGGACAATCTGGTCAGGTTCGGCGCTCGCCTGGCAGGGAATCCGCGTTGAAACGCTCAGTGGAACGGCGCTCACCACAAATACTTTTTACGCCGGTACCAGTGGCTTTGGCGCGGAGACAAACATCCAGGCGGCAACTCAATCGGGAAACATAGTGACCATCACCACCCGTGCGGCGCATGGTTTTGTGCCCGGGATGACCGTGACCATCGCGGGTGTCACGCCCGCAGGTTACAACGGCACCTTCACGGTGCTGGGCGTGCCCGGCGGTACGACGTTTACGTATTCTACCGATCCGGGCCTCGCGGCGGGCACATCATTCGGGACCGTCGAGGCCGCGATGTACATCGGAGGGACTGGAACGGCTGTGGTGGGCAACTCTTTGACCATCGGCAGCGCCGGCATTGACTTGTCCGCGGCCAGTCACAGTGCGGTGATCTCCGTCAACAATGCAGGCGATGGATTTATGTTTGCCGGAAATCAGACCTGGAACATCGCTGCGGGTCGCAACCTCCGTCTGGGCGGCGGCGGCATCAGCGCTGCCAGTGCGAAAACCAGCACCTCTGGTAGTGATGGCCTCATTGATATTTCGGGCGGCGGCGTAGTGGACGCGAATCAAGGCGGCGGGACCGGCTTTGCCGATGTGGGCGGCTTCACCGGGTTCACCGGAAAATGGCGGGTGAACAGCGGCGCAACGCTGCGGGGTCTTCGCAACGGCGCCACGGCGTGGGGTTCCAATGCCGACGCGGACTGCATCACGCTCAACGGCGGCACGCTCGCCGTGGGTGGCATGAGCGGTGCCGTGGGGAATTGGACCTGGACGAGTGGCATCACGCTCGCCCCCGGCACCACCAGTTCGATTGACGATCAAAATGTGGCGGGCACCGGGCGTTCGTTGTTGCTCAATGGCCCGATTACCGGTTCGGGCCATTTGATTTTCAAGCAACCGCTCGTCAGCGCGACATCGTTCACCAGCCCGGACTTTGGATTCATCCTTACGGGCGCGAATGATATGTCGGGCACCGTGACGATTGGCGGGCCGCTGGAGAATGGCGTTCCGGGGCGGCTCAGTTTTGTGCGCGTCGGCGGAGTGGGCGGGCTCAGCACCTCAACCGGCATCGGCGGCAGCGGCAGCCTGGGTACAGCCATCATCACCAATAACGGCGTGCTCACGTTCTCGCTGAATACCGCGCTCACGGTAAACACCATTCACGGCACCGGTTTAATGCGCGTTGGTTACACGGCTGCCGCCGGCGCGGAAAACCAGAACATTTCCCTCACCGGAGTGAACACCTATTCCGGAGACACCCGCATCAACATGGGCACGCTCACGCTGCCCGCGGGCGCTTCGATTCCGAATACGCCGAACATTTTCCTGACGCCGCTCACCGCTGCCTCGTTCATCGCGGTCACGCTCGACGTCACGGGTGCGGGCGGACTCACGTTGAGCAGCGGCCAGCGTCTCGTTGGCGGCGCGAACAACGCCGGACAAAACAATATTGCGCAAGTGAACGGCAATGTGACCGCTGGCAACGGCAGTGCCATCGTGCCGGGTGGCACCAACGTGGTAAACACCCTCGCCATCAACGGCGACCTCACTCTCACCGGTGGTGCGACGCTCGTCCTGGATGTAAACAACAGTGCCGGTGATTCGCTTACGGTGGGGAACTTGAATGTGTCCGGCATCACCACGCTGCTCATTACGCCGCCGCCCGGGGGATTGTTTGCGGGAGATTACACGCTCATCACGTCATTTGGCACGCTGGGTGGCAGCCCGGCCAACTTCTCGCTCGTCGGTCTCAGTTCGGCCGGTCGCGGGCAGACGTTCAACGTCGTCTATGACGGCGGCTCAGTGAAGCTGCGTGTCACCGGCAGTCCGGCCGAACTCATCTGGCGTGGCGACGGCGTTGCGAACGTCTGGGACAATTCCATCACTACGAACTGGATTAACGCCGGCAATCCCGACGCGTTTTTCCCGGGCGATTACGTCACGCTCGACGATACCGGTTCGAACACGCCGCCGGTCGCGCTGGTCGGCGCGTTGCAGGCAAACCTCATTACGGTGTCTGCGGCCAACGACTATACCTTTGCCGGCAGCGGCCGGCTGACTGGCAGCGGCATCCTCTCGAACCTCGGTCCGGGCACGCTCACCATCGTCACGTCCAATGATTACGTCGGCAAGGTAGCGCTCGTCGGCGGCACGTTGAGCCTCACCAACGAAACCGCGCTCGGCGCCAATCCGTCAGCCTTTGCGGCGGATCAACTGCTGATTGACAATGCCACGCTGTCGGTCGGCGCGCCGGCGACCTTCCGCAATTTGAACCGCGGCATCACGCTGGGCGCGAACGGCGGCACGTTGAGTCACGGCGCCAATGCCATTACGATCAGCAACGTGGTTGCGGGCGCCGGTACGCTCACCAAGGACGGCTCGGGCACGCTCACGATGGCCGGCTCCAACACCTACACCGGCGGGACGATTGTTTCCGACGGCAAGGTTACTTACGCTTCACGTGCGGCGCTCGGTCGCGGGGCGAACACGTCCGGAACGTCCGGCTTTTTCGCAAAACCTTTCACGCTCCGTCAAGGCATCGTGGATTTGAACGGCCAGTTCAGTTACGACCCGAATTTCGCGGGCGGCACGGCGGCGATTGGTGTCCCGGTGATGCTTTATGACGGTTCACTGGTCTTCGGCGGCACCGGAGGCGCAGGCATGACGTTCCAGGATACCGCCGCTTCGCCCATGGCATGGGGCAGCGGGTTCACCACGCCCGCTACGCTCATCTATGACGCGTCTGGCGATCCCGGCACGGCAACCATCCAGGCGCGCTTTGCCGGCGCCGGCACGTCGGGCGTCCAGACGCGCTCGTTTGACGTCGGCGACAGCACGGCGACAGCCGTCGAAGTGGATATCACCGGCACGCTGGGTGTCACTGTCGTTAACAGCACGAATCAGGACGGCCGCAACGTCACATTGGTCAAGGACGGCCCGGGCACGTTGCGCGTTTCTGCCCCGAACCATTTCCCCGGTTGGCTGGTGAACAACGGCACGCTGCTCGTCAATCACGTCCAGGCTCTCGGCACGGATCGCACCATGGCGATTGGGATACCTTCGGCGCCGGGTTTCGGCTCATCCAACCTGCTCACGGTCGTTGGCGGGATGGTGGACCTCAATGGGTTCAGTCCGGCCATCGGCGGCATCAATGACAACGGAAGCAGCGCCGGCACTATCCGCAACAACGGTGGCGCGGCGAGCACGTTAACGGTCGGTTTGTCCGACACCAATGCAGTGATGGCCAGTTACAGTGGTGTGATTGAAAATGGTTCCGGCGGCGTGGCGCTCGTCAAATCCGGCCCTGGTACGCAAACGCTCGGCGGACCGAACACTTATACCGGTGGCACGACGGTCAGCAACGGCACGTTGCTCATCAATGGCAGCATTACCGGCGGGGCGACGGTTCGTTCCGGCGGCACACTCGGTGGCACGGGCACTGTTCCGGGAGTCGTGGCTGTGGAAGCGGGTGGCACGCTGACCGCGGGCGACGGGATCGGCACGCTCACGTTGGGGAGTTCTCCCGTGTTGAACGGCGCCGTGCGCGCGGAAGTGGACCGCAACGACGGCGCGTTGCTGGCCGACCTGATTTCCGTGACCGGCAATCCCATCGCTTACAACGGCACGCTGGCGATCACCAACGCCGGCGCACCGCTTCAGCCCGGCGACACCTTCACGTTGTTCAACGCCAGTGGTTACAGCGGTGGCTTCAGCATCGTCTCGCAGACACCCGGACAATCGGTGACGTGGAACACGGCCAACCTCACCGTCAATGGCACGATCAGTGTCGCGTCGGTCGGACCGGCCGTCGGGCCGGAGTTGGTTCACGTGGTCAACGGCAATCAGTATCAAATCTCGTGGCCCGCGGAGTTCCTCGGCTGGCAACTGCAGGTGCAGACCAACGCACTCTCTGTTGGGCTGGGTGATAACTGGTTTGCCGTCCCCGGTTCCACGGACGTAACTGCGGTCAGTATCCCGATTGATCCCGCGAATCCCGCTGTGTTCCTGCGGCTGGTGTATCCGCCGCAGCCGTGATGGGGGAATCGGCCCGTAACCTCGCTGGATTGTCGCGCCGCGATTGGGGTCGTTGTAAGGCCGCTCGTGAGTTTCTCAATGAGCGGCCTGCCGTCTCATTTTGATTCCATGTGATGAGTCATCCTCGGGAGACGATTTCCGCCAGTTCCTCCGCCGGGTAAGTCCAGATTTCCGCCAGAGTCGGATGATAATGCGGTGTGGCAGCGAATTCGTGGACGGTCATCCGCCTGGCCATCGCCACCGCGACTTCGTGAATCAATTCGCCGCCCATTGGCCCGACGCAACAGCCGCCGAGGATTTCGCCGGTCTTTGGGTTTGCCAGCAGCTTCACAAACCCATCCAGCGCCTCCATGATCATGGACTTGCCATGGTCGTTGAACGGGTAACTTGCCGCGAGGAATGGGATTTTGCGCGCCGTGGCTTCTTTCTCAGTCAGGCCCACGGTGGCGATCTGGGGGTCGGTGAACACGACACTCGTCAGCAGGCGGTAATCCATGGTGCGCGGACGGCGCGGGTTGATGATGTTGTGCGCGGCGATTTCCGCCTGTTGAATCGCAATATGGACGATCTCGTGCGGCCCGGTGCAATCGCCCGCGGCAAAGACGTGCGGCGCGCTCGTGCGCATCTGTCCGTTGGTGACGATGCGGGCGTTCTCGGTTTTTACTCCTGCATTCTCCAAACCCAGTTGCGCCGTGTTGGGCGAACGGCCAAGCGCAAACAGGATTTCCTCCGCCTCGGCCCGCAACGCTTTGTCATCGAGCCCGAACTCCACGACCTTTCGCTTTCCCTTGCGCCAGGCATTCAGCAGTTGCGTGCCGGTCCTCAGCGTAATCCCCTCGCGACGGAATACCGTTTCCACTACGGCCGCGGCCTCCGCGTCAAATTCCTTCAACACAT
>DASUGI010000246.1:0-3213 GCA_036274115.1 Verrucomicrobiia bacterium | reverse complement strand
CCGGGTCGGAGACCGGCGCTCCACTCAAATCATTACTTCGGCAGCGCGAACGCGACATAGGCATCGCCGCTTTTTGTGCCGCACTTCCCGCCGCCGCAGGCAATCACCACGAATTGTTGCCCGTTAACCATGTAAGTGGCCGGTGTCGCGTAACCCGCCGCCGGGAGTTTTGTTTCCCAAAGAATCCTGCCAGTCTTCTGATCGAAGGCCCGAAACATTTCATCCTTTGAAGCTCCAATGAACACCAATCCGCCAGCGGTGACGACTGGCCCGCCGTAATTCTCCGCGCCGGTAGGCGGAACGCCACGCGCGGTCAATTCTGGCAACTCACCCAGTGGCATGCGCCACACAAATTCGCCGGTGTTCAGATCAATCGCGTTGAGCGTGCCCCAGGGCGGCTTCACGGCGGGGTAACCATTGGTGTCGAGCCAGCGATTGTAGCCCGTGTGCGAGTAAGGCTCGTTGATCAACACATCGGCGGTGGTCACGGGTGCGGCGCCCTCACGAGTGGCCGGTGTTTCTCCCAACAAGAACCCGGCCACGGCGTTCTTCTGCTCCTCCGACAGGAAGGCAACGGAAGGCATCATGCCTTTTCCGGTGTTGAGCAATTGAATGATGTCCGGCTTCTTGAGTTTTTGGCCGATGTTTTCCAACGACGGAAAGGCTCGGGCCGAGTCACCGGAACGATTAGCGCCGTGGCATGCCGCACAAATCTGACTGTAAATCTGTTCCCCACTGGAGAGCTTTGGTCCGTCCTTGGGTTTGGCTTCCACCATCGTGAGAATCCACGGCATTTCATTGGCGTTGACGTAGAGAATGCCTTTGGGGTCAACCGCGGCACCACCCCATTCCGCACCGCCATCGAAGCCTGGGAAAATAATCGTGCCTTCGCGACTCGGCGGCAGGAAGGGTGTGTGCGGTCGCACTTTAATCCATCGTTCCAGCACCGCTTTGTGTGACTCCGGCGAAATATCCGTGATCTGGTCGGCGGAGAAAATCTGCCGGGCAAACGGCGCGGGCTTCGTGGGAAAGGGCTGCGTGGGCCAGGCGGATTCGCCCTGCAAATTCGAAGGCGGCACGATGCGTTCCTCAATGGGAAATAACGGCTCGCCGGTTTCGCGATTGAAAACAAAGACGTGCCCGGATTTGGTGACCTGCGCGACGGCATCAACACTCTTGCCATTGCGCTTAACGCGCAAAAGCGTTGGTGGCGCGGGTAGGTCGCGATCCCACAAATCATGATGAACGAATTGATAATGCCAGAGGCGTTTGCCAGTCGCGGCGTCGAGGGCAATCAGGCAGTTGGCAAAAAGATTTTCCCCAAGCCGATTGCCGCCCCAAAAGTCGAACGCCGCCGAGCCAGTCGGCACGAAGACGATGCCGCGTTTCTCGTCCACTGCCATGCCCGCCCAACAATTCGCGCCGCCGCTCAGTTTCCATGCGTCGGCGGGCCAGGTCTCATAACCGAACTCGCCGGGATGCGGGATGGTGCGGAAAATCCATTCCTGCTTCCCGGTTCGAATGTTGTAGGCGCGGACGTGGCCCGGCGCGGATGGGCCCGGACCTTCTGACACCCGCGTGCCAAGAATCAGCAGGTCGCGATAGACCGTTCCCGGGGTCGTGGCGATGGCGTAAAGCTGGCTGGCGTCCCGACCAAGGCCTTGCCTGATGTCCACGCCGCCGTTTCTGCCGAACGACGGGATGAGTTTGCCGTCCTTCGCATTGACGGCGAAGAGTGCTGACCCAGCCGAGTAAAGAATACGGCGGTCGTCGCCATCTGCCCAATACACCACGCCACGATTGACACCGAGAGCTTGATGGTCGCCGCCCTTTCCCAGCGGGTTGAAACGCCAGAGTTCCTTGCCGGTGGCCGCGTCGAGCGCGAACAATACGAGCTCAGGTGAAGTGCCATAAAGTAAACCGTCAACGATGAGCGGATTGCACTGAATCTGAGAACGGCCATCGGGTCGCGCGCCACCGGATTGATAAGTCCAGGCGACTTCGAGTTTCTTGACGTTGCGCGTGTTAATCTGTTTGAGCGGCGAGTAATGGCTGCGGTCGTTGTCACCGAGATACGAAGACCAATTGGCGGTGGCAGCGCTGCAAACAGAAAACGCCGCGGTGATGAACGAAAGGACAACTGAAAGGAAGAGTGACGAGCGCATGGATTTATCGGCACGCTAACCAGACGGCGTGCGAGCGTCACGAAGGAATTCCACGTGGCCGTCGAGCATGAGCCGATTGCGTCCCTTGGGATGAGCGGCGCGCCCCTTCAGTTCGGGCGCGACGGTGCCGATGGTGTTGGGAAAATAGACATCGACGGTCAACTCAACGTCCACCGGCCCACCGGGATTGCCAGCTTGCGGATTATTGGCGGCGCGAAGCGAAGTCACGCATTCACCCTCCGTGCGTCCCCAAAAATTATCAAGCGGGACGGGATCATCGGTTCGATCGAAGCGCCACATCCAGTAGCGAACCGGCGTAGCATTGGTGTCTGCGCCTGCAAATTGCAATACCTGCTCGGCGTTTGCGAAGGTTGCGGTTTGCGCGGAGGGACAACTCCAGATTTCTGGAGACCGCACGACGTTGCTCAACACCAACGCCGCCCAGCCGGCTCGCGGATCACTTGCGGGCCAGCTACCCCATGGCTTGTAGCCACCCGGCAACGAGGTTTTCAGGTCACGCCGGTCCGGGAAGCGACCTTCGTTGTCATCGAGATAAAGCCGCCACGCGATAAACTGCTGTTTCAACTGCGAGGTGCAGGAAGTGCGCTTGGCCAGTTGTTTCCCTCGAGAGAGGGCGGGCAGTAGCAACGCGGCAAGAATCGCAATGATCGCAATGACCACCAGCAATTCGATCAGAGTGAAACCGGGTTTGACCGTGTGGCCTGGCAACAACGGCTTTGGGTGTTGGCAATCAAGCTTCAAACACCGCAGACTGTCTCAGCTAACGCATTCACCACCAGATAAAATTCATGTCCGGTGGCAGACCGTCCAACGCTTGGCGGTTGGCCGGGAACTTGAAATTCTCCACATGACTATCACCAAAAAGCGTTGGGAACACTGGCTTGCCTTTGTCGTTGATATGGCTCACTTTTTGTCAAGCGGGCAGTTCGATTCGGTTGCCGGTTTTTCTTCACGGTTCTGCTTTCCGACCTGGCGCACTGGACTGAGGCGTTGACGCAGGCGGCAATCAACGACGGTTGATCCTGCT